>CALLCD010000265.1 GCA_938049795.1 uncultured Hyphomonadaceae bacterium
TTTTTATGCTCGATACGGACATTATGCGCCGCCTCCATGCCGCTTGGCAAAGACCGCCGCGCGCCCGCTTGCATCTGGCTGATAGATGTCTGCAAATTCAGCCACGGCCGCCGCAAAGCCCGCCTCATCCGTATTGGCCAGCACCAGCGCATCAAACCCCGACCGCACCATAAGCGAGACCTGATCGCGCAAGACATCCCCCACCGCGCGCAACTCGCCCCCATATCCGAGCCGCCGCCGCAAAAGCTGCGCTTGGCTATAGCCGCGCCCGTCGACATATTTCGGGAAACTCACCTCGACCAGTTCCAGCCGATCCAGATCATCCGCCAGATCATGCGGATCATCCTCGGGCAAAAGCCGCACGCCAAGCGGGCCATTGCGGGCCATCAGCGTGTCACGTTCCGCCTTGAACCGCTCGAGCGTGACAGTAATTTTCCCATCGGGCAAAGCCGTCTCGCCCTCGACAAAAGCCCAATCTTCTTCAGCCACGCGTCCGTTCTTAATCAGCGTCATAAAGCGCCTCCTTGAAAGGGTCCGTACCGAGACGTTCGACCGCATCAATAAACCGCTCATCCTTGCCCGTGCGCACGCTTCGATAGCGCTCGACCACGCGTTTTAGCGCCGCGGGCACTTCGTCTTGCCTGAGCCCCTTACCGGCAATCTCGCCAATCTGCGCCTTCTCGTCCGCGCGGCCACCAAAGGTGATTTGATAATATTCCTCACCCTTTTTATCGACGCCCAGAATACCGATATGGCCGACATGGTGATGCCCACACGCATTGATACAGCCGGAGATTTTGACCTTCAGCTCGCCAATATCTTCCTGCTCCTGAATATCCGTAAACGCCGTCTGTATATCGGCCGCCAGCGGGATCGAGCGCGCATTGGCAAGATCACAATAATCTAGCCCGGGACAACAGATCATATCCGTAATCAGCCCCGCATTGGCCGAGGCCAGCCCGCCCGAGCGCAACGCAAGATACACCGTATACAAATTACCAATCCCGACATGCGGCAAAACCAGATTCTGCTCATGGGTCACACGAACATCATCAAGACTATAGTCCCGCGCAAGATCAGCCACGAGCCGCATCTGGCTTTCGGTCGCGTCTCCCGGCGGCACACCTTCAGGCTTCAGGCTAATCGTCACCGAGCGATAACCCTCTTCCTTATGCGGATGAAGATTGATACGGCACCAGCGCGCAAACTCACGGTCTTCCGCCTGGGCAGCCTCGAACGCCTCCGCTCCGCCCTCGCCATCAAACAGTGGCGGCGCGAAATAGGCCCCAATCCGGTCGATCTCCTCTTGCGGCAAAGCGACCTTCTCCTCCGCACCTTGAGCCGCAAACTCCGCTTCAACCTGATCCCGAAACGTCTCGATACCCGTTTCCGCCACGAGGATTTTGATCCGCGCCTTATACTTATTGTCGCGCCGTCCACAGCGATTATAGACCCGCATCACCGCTTCCAGATAAGACAACAGATCCGCCTTCGACACCCAGTCGCGTATGCGCGGGGCAACATGTGGCGTCCGCCCCTGCCCGCCGCCGACATAGACCTCAAAGCCCGTCTCGCCCGCCGCATTGGCCTTCATGATCAGACCAATATCGTGCAGCCGGATCGCCGCCCGGTCGCTCCCCGCCGCCGTCACCGCAATTTTGAACTTACGCGGCAAATAGGTAAATTCGGGATGGAAGGTCGACCATTGCCGGATGATCTCGCACCAGGGCCGCGGATCTTCAATCTCGTCCGCCGCCGCGCCCGCAAACTGGTCCGATGTGGTGTTGCGGATACAGTTTCCGGACGTTTGATTGGCATGCATCTCGACCCCAGCCAGCTTGGCCAGAACATCGGGAATATCCTTCAGCGCCACCCAGTTGAACTGGATGTTCTGCCGCGTCGTAAAATGCCCATAGCCCTTATCATAATCGCGCGCGACATCGGCCAACGCATGAAGCTGGCGCGAAGACATTTGTCCGTAGGGGATGCAAATTCGCAGCATATAGGCATGAAGCTGTAAATAGACCCCGTTCATCAGCCGCAAAGGTTTGAACTGGTTTTCCGTGATCTCGCCAGACAGCCGCCGCTCGACTTGCCCACGAAACTGGGCCACGCGGTCTTCCACCATCTGGTGATCAAATTCATCATAGCGATACATTATTGATCCCCCCCCTGAACAAAGGGCAACTCGCGCGCATCTGCCGCAATCGGCACATCATTAATGCTGGACGTCCGCGTCTGCATCCGGCCATCCTCGGCAAACACCCAATGTTCCAGCCCATAGGCGCGGAATGTGCCGCCTGAATCAGTCCGGTATTCATATTGGAACTGCACCGCAATCTGATTGTCCGAAAACGCGAAAAGCTCCTTTTTCAACCGATAATCCAGCTCCACCGTCCATTTGCGCTTGAGGAAAGCGAGGATCTGCGCGCGGCCTTCAAGAAACTCGGCGCGGTTCCGCCACACCGTGTCTTCCGTGTAGGCCAGCACAACACGCTCGGCGTCGCGCGTATTCCATAAATCCTCCGCAAGCTGAACTTTCGCGCGCGCAGCCTCTTCACTAAAGGGCGGCTTCAGGGACAGGCTCATCTACAGATCCTCTCTGGCATGGGGAATATTCAAAACAGTCTCTACACGATCAATCCAAGCCAAAACGCGCGGATACCCGCCAAGATCATATCCCCCCTCATGGGCGACACGCGTATAGGCCACGAGCGCAATATCAGCCAGCGTCAACGCGGCCCCGCAAATCCAGTCCTGCCAGTCGAGCGCTTCCTCCATCCGCGCCAAAGCGGCATAGCCCTTAGGCAACAAGTCCGGATTGATCTCCGCGTCCGGCAGGCCGAGATAGAGCTTGCGATACCGGCGCACAGCAATCGACGCCTCGTGATTATACTGCTCCCAGAACAACCAACTCATCACCTCCGCCCGCGCGAACGGATCAGCCGGCATCAGGTCCGAGCCCGCAAGCTCCGCCAGATAGATCAGGATAGAATTGGACTGATCAATCGCGCCTGCGTCCGGAACGCGCAAAACAGGCACCTGCCCGTTCGGATTGATCGCGAGGAAGTCCGGCGTCCGGCTCTCGCCCGCTAGAATGTCGATCTCGACCCAGTCATAATCGAGCCCAAACAGGTCGGCAGCCCATCTGCCCTTCAGACAATTGCCCGAAATCGAACTGCCATAAAGCGTGTGCCTCGTGATCGCGCGGGACGGCATCTAACGGCCCCCTTTGGCAAATTGCGGATGACAGGTCGGCCCATTCGCGCGGATGGATTCGCGCAATGTCTCACGGCCATCAATCTTGCCATCCTCGGTCACCTGCATGAAATATGCGCCCGTCACATGGGCCTCGTCCGCCTGCGCCGCTGCCAAAGCCTCCTCCGCCGCCTCGCCCGCAAATGCGCCCAGCTCTGCGGCAATCTTGGTCCAGCTGCCATCGCCGCGCATCCAGATCACGTCGCCCGTGGTCGTCTCCCAGCCGGTAATGGCTTTGAACTGTTCAGGCTTGAGTTTCGGTCGAACAGATGTCATTGCGCCGTCTCCAATATGTTGCGGTTCAGCTCGCCGGCCAGCTCAGCCCGCCCTGCGATGGCCTCAAGCGGAAGCCCCGCCGTCTCGCCAATAATCAAAAGCGCCGGCCCTTTGATGCCCGCCGCCTTGATCAAGTCCGGCAGCGCCGACAAAGCGCCGAACACACGGATCTCATTGTCCCGCGTCCCGTTCTCGATCACCGCAACCGGCGTGTCCGCGCCCCGCCCTGCTTCGATCAGCTTGCGTGCAATCTCGGCGGATGTGCCCACGCCCATAAACACCACAAGGGTCTGGTTGGCGCTTGCCAGCATCGGCCAGTCAAGGTCAGGCACTTTCGCCCCGTCCGGTGTCTGTTTGGCGTGGCCGGTCACAAAGGTCAGCATTTGAGCATGATCGCGATGGGTCAGCGGCAGTCCCGCCGACGCCGCGCAGCCAAAGGCCGACGAAATCCCGGGCACAATATGCGCGTCCACGCCCGCCGCTTGCAGCGCTTGCAATTCCTCACCGCCACGCCCGAACACAAACGGATCGCCGCCCTTCAGCCGCACCACGCGATTGCCGTCCTGCGCCGCTCCGATCAAAAGATCGTGAATTTCGCTCTGCGGCACCAGATGATCGCCCTTGGACTTGCCAACGGGCACCCGGGTTGCGTCGCGCCGGACCAGATCCAGAATCTCCGCGCTAACCAGCCGGTCATAATAGACAATATCCGCCTCCTGGATCAGCCGCAGCGCCTTGACCGTCAACAAATCCGGATCGCCCGGCCCCGCGCCGACAATGTGCACAACCCCCACAGGCTGCGCGCCCGCCAGCATATCTTGCGCCAGCGCCAGCGCACCCGCCTCGTCTCCGGACAGCACCCGCTCGGCCACAGCCCCGTTCAGCGCCGCTTCCCAAAACCGCCGCCGCGCATCAAAATCATCGAGCGCCTCATACACCGCAGGCCGCAACTCTCTGGCAAAGCGCGCCAGATCACCCATCCGCTGCGGCATCAGCGCTTCAAACTTCGCCCGCACCGATTTGGCCAGCACGGGCGCGGCCCCGCCGGTCGCCACAGCGCCGACAATATCGCCCCGGTCGAGAATGCTCGGCACGGTAAAATCACACAAATCCGGCCGGTCCACCACATTCACCGGCAAACCATATTGGCGCACAAGGTCATAGGCCCGCTGCATATTCTCGTCGAACCGGCAGGCAATGATCACAAATTTCGCCACATCCAGCGCCGGACCGATATTTTCGAACGGCGAGATCGTAATCCGTCCGGCGAACTCCTGCGCAAAGCCCGGTTCGATGTCCTGGCCTGTAAACACGGTGATTTTGGCCGGTGTTTTCGCCAAAAGCCGCACCTTGCGCCGCGCTTCTTCACCACCGCCAAACACCACCACTTGGGCGTCTTGCATGCGGAAAAAGGTCGGAAAAATTTGCAAGACGGCACTCCTTTAGGAACTCTACAGTGAACCGGCTTCCATAAATGGGTGTTGACGTCCTTCCTGCAAGCGTAGATGCCTAAGACCATCCTTTAGAGAAACTATATACCAGATGACTGACCCGACCGACCGCCTCCCGCCCTTAAACGCCCTGCGCGCCTTTGAAGCGGCCGCCCGCCGCCTGTCTTTCACCAAAGCCGCCGAAGAGCTCAACGTCACCCCCGGCGCCATCAGCCAGCAAATCCGCCAGCTTGAGGACTATGCCGGCACCCCCCTGTTCAAGCGGACGGGGCGCTCGGTTTTGCTCACCGACAGCGCGCAAGCCTGTTTGCCGCTCGTGCGCGAAGCGTTTGAAAAGATCGGCGAAGCGGGCCGCGTCATGCAGGCCCCCGCCCGCAAGGGACGCGTTATGGTGTCTTGCGCGCCATCATTCGCCTCCAAATGGCTCGCGCCCAAGCTCGAAGCCTTCCACCGCCAGCATGAAGGCGTCGAAGCATGGGTCTCTGCCGATATGGGCCTGACCGATTTTAATGGCGCGGACGCCGACATCGCGATCCGCTATGGACGCGGCGTCTATGACGGCCTCAAAGCCGAACCCCTGCTCGATGAAACCGTCCTGCCCGTCTGCTCGCCGCGCCTGCTCGAAGGCGACACACCGATCAGCACCCCTCAAGACCTCGCCGCCCACACTTTGCTGCATGATGAAAGCCCCGAAAACGACCCCTCCTGTCCGGATTGGGCCAGTTGGCTCGCCGCGCGCAAAGTCCTTGGGCTCGACGCCAGACGCGGCCCCCGTTTCAATCAGGCTGTGCTCGTGATCGAAGCGGCCATTTCCGGCCAGGGCGTCGCGCTCGCCAAACGCGCCGTCGCCGCCGCAGATCTCGCCGCAGGACGTCTTGTGGCTCCGTTTGCAGACGGCTCGACCGCCATCGACTTTGGTTACTGGATTGTCTACCCCAAAGGCCGCCACCTCTCCCCCGATGTCCGCGCCTTCATCAAATGGCTCAAAGCGGAAGCGGCCAGCGGCGAGATTGTCGGCGTTTAAGCCAGCTCTCAGCGCGCCGCCTCGCCCGCGTCCTCTTCCCCGGGATGATAGCTCCGCTGCGCCCGCGCTTCGACCTCGTCGCGATAGAACGCAACCGGCTTGAACACCTGATCGATATAAAGCTGCGCCTGATCGTCAAAATGTGGTGAGGCCGGATCGCCGCTCTGCCCGCCCGCCAGCAGACTTTTGGCCCGCACCCGCTCGCCAAACTCGACCGCCGCGACGAAACTGTTGCCGCGATAGCCATAAATCCGCTTTGTGTTCTCCGCCGCCCGCGCGCCATAAGCGGCCAGCGCCCCCCAGCGGCCCGACGCCAGCCCCACGGGCAGGCTCGGCTTGGCATCGTCAAAGGGCAGATCAATATCGCCTGTCAAACGCTGAAACCTGTTAATCTCGCCCCATGGCGTCTTCCATGTGCCAAAATCCTTATGCATCTGCTCAAGCGCTTCAGTCAAGACGGCGAGCCGCACCTCACCCGCCTCCTCCTCGCTCATATAGACCAGCCGCTCCATTCGGCTCAGCGTGTCATACTTGCCGCCCGCTTCAGCGAGACCCAATGCATAGAAATGTGCAATCGACATCGCGACAGACCCCGCATCCGCCGTCCGGTCCCATGCGCGCAAAATCTCGATCGGTTCATCAATCGCCCAGGGCCGGTCATCAAACTCAATATCGGTCTCATCATAAGTCGCCACGAGGCCATCAATCATCACATCCATGCCCGGAAGATACGGATCATAAGCCAACCCAATCAGCCCATCGAGCGTCAACATCTCCTCGCTCGCCTCCATCGCCTCAAGCAGACCAATGGCATGCACCGCACGAAAATTCTCCGCATCAGGCGCCATATAAGCGGGATACGCCTCAGGGTCCGGACTATACGCGCCCGCCGAGGTAAACGGTGTCGAATTGGCGTTCTGGATCCAACCATTTTCCGGGTTCACCACCGTCACCATCTCCTCAACCGCATGCAGGCCCTTCCAGTCCGTCGCCGGATCGGAGCCATCCACCGGCTTTGAATAATCAAACCGCTCATCACGGCGCGGCATGAAGTTGCCATGATAATAGGCAATGTTCCCACCACTGTCGGCAAACACCGTATTGTTCGACGAATTGGTCCGTATATCCATCATGTTCCAGAATGCATCATGATCGTCGAGCTTCGTCCGGATGAAGGATTGCTGGAGCGCATTGACCGGGTCCCAATTGATCTTGGTCGCGACCCATTTACCGTCTTCCATATGCGTAATCGGCCCGTGATGGGTATGATACATGGTAAAGACCCGCGTCCCAAAACCGCCCGCCTCATCAGCATATGCCAGCGTCACCTCGGAGACCTCTACCTCGCGTTTCTCATTGCCATAGGTGTAGTAGAGCACCCCATCCTCTTCGAACACGTCCTCGATAAACTCATCGAGAAAATCGGCATAGGTGGACGTATGCATCCAACCCGTATGCTCGTTAAAGCCCTGATAAACAAAGAATTGCCCCCATGTCACCGCGCCATAAGCGTTCAGCCCTTCTTCGGACACAACATGGATCTCGCCGCGAAAATAAAAGCTCGTATGCGGATTGATCAACAGCATCGCATCCCCCGACGCGGTATGCTCCCCCGAGATCGCAATCCCGTTCGAACCGCCGGGCTCACTCATATCCTCAAGCCTGCGCGGCGCATCTCTCGGCGTCCCATCACCATAAAACGCAGTAATCCCGCCAAGCGGTATCTGCTCAATGTCCCCGCCAATCGAGCCTTCGGAAAAGAACATCGGCATCCACGGCTCAAACCGCGTCAACAGGGCGGGCTCCACCTCAGGATGGGTCTGCAAATAATAATTCAATCCATCCGCATACGCATCACATAGCGCTTTGAGCCAGTCCGGCGCGCCCTCATAAGCCGCCTTCGCCTCGTCCATGCTCATATAGAGCCGCGCGCGCAAATCGCTCATCAGCGCGTCTTCGCCCTCGACCTCCGCAAGCCGTCCCGTCGCCCAGATATAGTTGCGCTCAATGCGGGCAAAATCATCCTCCGCCTGCGCATAAAGCATGCCGAACACTGCGTCCGCATCGGTCTTTGCGTAAATGTGCGGCACGCCATAATCATCGCGAATAATCTCGACCCGCTTCGCCCGACCGGCCAGACGCGCCGCCTCCGAGGCCGCCTCGCTTTGCGCATCAGGAGCCCCCGCCCCCTCCGGCGCGCCGCATCCGCCAAGCGCCAGAACAACCGCCAGCGCCCCCGCACATATCATCTGCCCCAGTCTCGCACGTCCAAATCTCATATCGTCTCCTGTATCCGCTATGACGGCCCAGCAAAACCCCGCACCGGCGCACGCTCTCTTTGCGTCCGCGACCAGTCTTCAGGCGCCCAAACCGGCGCATCGCTCGGGGGCAGCGGCGCGCGCCCAAGGATCATATCCGCCGCCTTTTCCGCCAGCATAATCGTCGGCGCATTGATATTGCCATTGGTCACACTCGGAAACACCGACGCATCAACCACCCGCAAACCCTCAAGCCCAACCACACGGCAGTCCGGCGTCACCACCGTCTCGGCCGCATCCTCCGCGCCCATCCGGCACGTCCCGCAAGGATGATACGCGCTTTCAACATTCTCGCGCACCCACGCGTCAACCTCCTCATCAGACGCCACATCGACCCCGGGCTGGATTTCATCCCCGCGAAACGCATCCATCGCTGGCTGGGCCATAATCTCGCGCGTCAGCCGGATGCAGCGTCGCCATGCGGCCACATCATCGGCATGTTGCAAATAGTTGAACACAATCTCTGGCGGCGCGTCCATGTCCGCAGACCGGATGGCAATACGCCCGCGCGATTTGGGTTTGTTCGGCCCGACATGGACCTGAAACCCGTGGCCCTTGATGGATGCCGTGCCATCATACCGCATCGCCGCAGGCAGGAAATGATACTGGATGTCCGGCGCTTTGAGCCCCGCTTGCGAGCGGATAAACGCGCACGATTCAAAATGATTGGTCGCGCCCAATCCGGTCTTGAACAAGACCCATCGCGCCCCGATCAGAAACTTCGCAAACAGGCCAAGCTTGGTGTTCAGGCTGACGGGCTGTTTGCAATGAAACTGGAAATAGACCTCCAAATGGTCCTGCAAATTCTGCCCCACCCCATCGAGCCTATGCACCTGTTCGACCCCGGCCGCCGCCAAAGCTTGCGCATCGCCCATCCCCGAGCGCTGCAAAATCATCGGCGAGCCAATCGCGCCCGCAGACAAGATCACCTCACGCCCCGCGCTGAGCGAAAACGCCTTGCCATCGCGCCGTCCGGTCAACCCGGTCACCCGCTTGTCCTCAATCACCAGCCGGTCCACCAGAACTTGCGTAAACACGGTGAGATTCTTGCGCTTGCGAACCGGATCAAGATAGGCCCGCGAGGTCGAAGCCCGCACCCCGCCCTCAACCGTCATATGCATCGGGCCAAAGCCCTCCTGCCGAAACCCGTTATAGTCGGGCGTGTCCGGATAGCCCGCTTCAACGCCCGCATCAATAAACGCCTGATACAGCGGATTGCCCGCCATATTGTTGCCCCCGCCCACGCCCAGCGGCCCCTCGCCCCCGCGATAGGCGTCCTCCCCGCCCTGCCAGCGTTCGGCGCGCTTAAAGTAGGGAAGACAATCGGCATACGCCCAGCCGCGCGCACCCGACGCCGCCCAATCATCAAAATCCGCCGCCGCGCCGCGCACATAGACCATGCCATTAATCGACGATGTGCCGCCAAGCCCCTTGCCGCGCGGACAGGTAATCTGCCGCCCATTGACCGCAGGCTCCGGCTCGGACGAATACCCCCAATTAAACCGTTTGGAGGCCATCGGATAAGACAAGGCCGTCGGCATCTGCACGGGGATATTTTTGTCGCTACCGCCCGCTTCGACCAGCGCGACAGAGTGCTCCCGGCTCGCGCTCAGCCGATTGGCCAGCACACAGCCCGCCGATCCTGCGCCAATAATGATATAGTCGAAAACAGCGCTCATAAATCTGCCGCGTCAGACCGCTTGAAGCTGGCGTCCACGCGCCTCGCGAAACGTCACCAGACGGCGATTGGCTTCATCCCACAGCTTCAGCCGTGCGCAGGTCAGGCTCTCACCAAGCGTCAACCGGCTCATCTCCGCAAGCTCGGGAAAGTCGCGCAGAACATCGGGCAAACGATAGAACGGAATATTGCTCGCCAGATGATGCACATGATGAATGCCGATATAGCCGGTCAGCCACATCAGCGGCTTGGGCAACACATAGTGCGAACTGCCCGCCAATGCCGCCGCCTCATGCGACCAGTCCGCCGTCCGGTCCCATTGCGCGGCCTCATATTGATGCTGCACGAAAAACAGCCAGACCCCAATCGAAGCCGTCACCACCACAATCGCCACATGAACGGCCAGAAACGCGACCCAGCCGACCTGCCAGATCATCAGCGCGGCCATCAGCCCGATCGCGATATTCGTCCCCATAACGCTCGCCCACGGCCGCCATCCCGCGCGCTCAAGCTGGGCGGGCCAGCGATGCTGAAGCAGGAACACATAAGCCGGACCAATCACAAACATGACCGAAGGGTGCCGCAAAGCCCGATACGCCCATCGCCCAAACGCCGAGCGCGCGCGATATTCCGCAATCGTCAAAGTCTGCACATCCCCCACCCCGCGCCGGTCCAGATTGCCCGAATGCGCATGATGGACGGCATGGGTATGCTGCCAGTAATAATAAGGCGTACAGGTCAACACGCCAAGCACCCGCCCGACCCAGGCGTTCAGCCGCCGCCCGTTAAACATCGCGCCATGACCGCAATCATGCTGAATGATAAACACCCGCACCAGCAGCCCCGCCGCAGGCACCACCCCGAGCGGGGTCAGCCACGGGTTCAGCCTGAACAGGAACAGGGTCAACGCCCACGCCGCCACAAACAGGCCAAGCGTCAAACACAGCTCGCCCACAGCGCGTTTATTGTCAGACCGCCGATAGGGCGCAAGCCGTGCGGCCCATTTGCGTTTGGGAGGTGGAGCAGGATTGGCACTTGCCGCTTGGGCAGACGTTTTAAGAGGCACACGCTTATCCAATATCTTCAACCCGAATCTATCTGCGCGGCCAGACTATCATGCCCGCTAGAGTTCCCTAGAACTTTCTCCACACGAAACATCACCGGCCCGAGAGCGAAAACACTTAGGCCGAACCAATAGGCGCTGGCAAACCATCCACTTTGACGATGCCGCGATTGAGCAATTCCTCGGCAATCTGAACCGCGTTCAGCGCCGCACCTTTACGCAGATTGTCCGACACACACCAGAACGCGATACCATGCTCGACCGTCGTATCGCCCCGCACCCGCGAGACAAATGTCGCCCAATCACCGACGCAATCAATCGGCGTAATATATTGCTCCTCTGCCGGATTATCGACCAGCATAATGCCAGGGCTTTCGCGCAGAATTTTCCGCGCAGACCCGGGCGTAATCGGATTTTCAAACTCGACATGAACCGCCTCGGAATGCCCGACAAAGACCGGCACACGCACAACCGTCGCTGACAGCTTAATGTCCGGATCAAGGATTTTATGCGTCTCGTTGAC
>CALLCD010000266.1 GCA_938049795.1 uncultured Hyphomonadaceae bacterium
CCGGAGCAGCGGACAGTTGAGCTAAGATTACAAGTCTCCGAACTTGTCGCGCAGGCGGCGCTCGCGGTCGAGCAGGATTTCCTCAAGCACACCAACCCGATGTGACAGGTCTTCAATCCGGCGTCTGTCCGGCTCGCCCTCTCTGCGTCGGGTGCGGCAGCGTTTGCGGTCGGTCTTGGGCTCGCGGGAAATCAGCACAATAGCCAGAACAATTATAGCGATCACGATCAAGTTCATCGGGGGTCCTCTTACATATAGTTTTTATTGATAAACAATATGTAATGTGGGGAGTCCGGTTTTCAAGATTCGCCTGAACAATTATTCAGAATATTTTCGGTGAGGGGCGCCTAAGCCAGTCTGCGGAAGGCCGCGCGCAATTCGGCGTCATTGTCTGTGGCAAGCTTTTCCATAACTTGCATCCGCGCTTTCAAATCAGCAATCTCGGCCTGCAAACGGTCAATCTCGCCGTCCTGGACGCGGTTCTTTTCAGATTTTGATTTGTGCTTCACCCAATTGTCGATGCTGCTCGTCACGCAGCCAATGACCACAATGATGACGACCATTTCAAACACGCCCATACCGCTCTCCTGATAACATATTGAATATCAATATGTATCCTTGTCGCACATATTGCAAGCGGATCGCAAAATTTATTGCCCTGTAGACCCGAAGCCGCCCGCCCCGCGCAAGGTCTCGTCCAGAATGGCGACCTCGTCCCAGACCGCTTGGGTGACAGGGGCCAACACCATTTGGGCAATCCGGTCACCACGCTCGATCACGAAATCCGCGTCGCCAAGATTGATCAGGATCACTTTGATCTCGCCGCGATAATCGCTGTCGATCGTACCAGGTGTGTTCAGGCAGGTAATGCCGTGCTTTGCGGCAAGGCCCGAACGCGGCCGGATCTGGACTTCATAGCCAAGCGGGATGGCAAAGGACAATCCGGTTGGCACCATCGCGCGCGCTTGCGGGGCGAGAACAAGCGGGTCGTCCGCCGCCACCGCCGCACGCAAATCCATGCCGGCTGATCCGGCGGTCTCATAGGCGGGCAGCGCAAGTCCGTCGAAATGGGCAAGCGGGCACACTTCTATTTTCACTTGGGTCACCACCTACCCCATGCCTTCGCGGCCAATGGCGTAGAACCGCTCGCGGCGCTGGCGCTTGACCTCTTCAGGGCTCAGCTTGAGCAGAGCTTTGAGCTCTTTCTCGATGGCTTTGCCCGCATCTTTCACCGCCAATTCCGGATCGCGATGCGCGCCACCAATCGGCTCTTTGATGACTTGATCGACAATATGGAGTTTGAGCAAATGCTCGCCCGTGATCTTCATCGCCTCTGCCGCATCCTTCGCCTTGACCGCATCACGATAGAGAATAGACGCGCAGCCCTCGGGCGAGATCACCGAATAAATCGAATGTTCGAGCATCAGGACTTTGTTCGCCGCCGCAATCGCAATCGCCCCGCCCGAGCCGCCCTCGCCGATGATCAGCGCGACCATAGGCACAGGCAAAGTCAAACAGCGTTCGGTCGAGCGGGCAATCGCTTCGGCCTGCCCGCGCTCCTCGCCCGCTTTGCCGGGGTATGCACCCGCCGTATCGACAAAGGAGAGGACCGGCAGATTGAACTTCTCGGCCATATCCATAAGCCGCACCGTCTTGCGGTAGCCTTCAGGGTGGGCCATGCCGAAATTATGCTTCAGCCGGCTTTCGGTGGTGCGCCCTTTTTCGTGGCCCATCACAACGACCGAACGGCCCTTGAAGGTCGCAAGCCCGCCAAGGATCGCATTGTCGTCGCCAAACACGCGGTCGCCGGACAATTCCTGATAATCCTCGCAGAGATGGTTCACATAATCGAGGAAATGCGGGCGGTTGGGGTGGCGCGCCACTTGCGTTTTGTGCCAGGCGGACAGGTCCGAATAGAGGTCTTTCAATTGCCGCGCCGATTTGCTGCGCAGCTTTTGCACTTCGTCCGCAATGGAGGGGCCTTCACGGGTCGCCGCAAGCGCTTCAAGCTCGTGAATTTTCGTATCGAGCTCGGCAATCGGCTTTTCAAAATCAAGATATGTCGTCATGCGCCCCTGATTAGCGCGAGATTCCCCGAAGGCAAAGGGGTTTCATCTGTTTAGACGTCCGAATGATGCGCGTTTTTCATGCTGGCAAGCATGGCACCCATCGCCGCATGAACGGTCTGGACGGCCTGTAAGGGCCGCACCATGACCTTAAATTCGGTGATTTTTCCGTCTGCATCCCACTCGATCATATCGAGCCCATTGACATATTTGCCGTCCATTTCAGTCTCGAACTCGAGCACAGCGCGCTGGCCGCAATCGAACACGCGGACATAGCGGAACTGGTCGTTGGACAGAGTTTTCCCCGCCGCGCCGAGATAGGCCATCGTGATGGCTTTGCCGCGCTGGGGCGTAAACACGACGGGGCTGTAGAAGACGACATCTTCATGCAGGAGCGCGTCGAGCTGGCTGATGTCATGGCTCTGGAAATAGTCCATCCAGGCCTGCACCCAGGGCGAATAGCCGGTCATTTCAATTGTGGTCTTGAGCATTTTAGTCCCCCGATGGCTGAGCTTGTCCTAGCGCGTCTCGTCGCGCAGGCAGAATTGGAGCGGATAAATCTGGTTGATGCCGGTGGCAATCTGGCCATTCACGCGAAACGGCTCGAACCTTGCCGCTTCAACCGCGCGCACCGCCTCGGCCAGAAAGAGCGGGCTGGAGCAGGCGGCGATGGCGTTGCTGGCAACACCGCGTCGGGACAGGTCGAATTTGACCTCGCAAATCGCCTCGGTCGGCGGCGAGAGCGCGGCGGTCGGATAGGTCGGGATGAGCGAACCAACCGGCTTTGGCGTGGCCTCGGTGGCAACACGGCTCGCCGGACCGCCGCCAAGCAGTTCGTCCTCGACTTCGGCAGCGCCAACCCGCCTATGCCAACCGGACGGATAGACAATCCTCGCCTCTCTCGCGCCAGCGGACCGGCATTGCGCAATTTGCGTGGTTGGGCCAGCGGAGGGACGCGGCTCACCTCGCACGACCGGCTTTGAGGGCCGGTTGATGATGTCACCAAAGCTCGAACACGCTGCCAGACTGGACAGACAGACAAAGGCCACCAGCGCGCGCATCAGTCAGCCGTCACCGGACGGGCGACCATCGTGTCCGAAGGCGGATCAAAACAGTCGCCAAAATAGCCAATCCATGTGCCCGGATAATCAGGGTCAATAAAGGTCAGCTCGACCTGTCCCCAATATTGGGTGGTCTCGCCGCTTTTGCCCGGCCGCAGCATGGCAAAATCGCAGCCCTGTACGGGGACTTCATTGCCCGCGCCATCATCGGTCATCGGCATCTCGTCGAGCATCCAGACGCCGGTATAGGTGCCGCGCCCCTCATAGACGCCCGCAAGACCTTCAAGATAGATCGTCGTGCCATCATAAGACAGCACGGCCATATTGCCCTCTTCGGCTTCATAGATCACGGTCTTGCCGTCGCTCGTCCATTGCTCGTCAGCCATCGCCGCGCCGGAGCAGAGCCCCGCCAGTCCCGCGACCGCGATCAGCGCTGTCAGATATGGTCTCATGCCCTTTGTCTCCTTGATCAGATCGGCCATGCCTTATCGCATGCGCCCTTTTGCTCCGCGCTTAGTCTTACCCTGATTTGCGGCAGACAAAAGGCACGAGGAGGCGCGCTGACCGATTTTGTCGACACCCGTGTCTAGGCGACACCCGTGTCCTGATAGGCGAGCGGCAAAGAACGCAAGCGTTTTCCCGTCGCATTGAAGATCGCATTGGCCACCGCAGGCGCAATCGGCGGTGTGCCGGGCTCCCCGCCGCCGCCAAGTCTGGCTCCGGAATTGATCAGGGTGACATGAATCTCGGGCGCGTCATCCATGCGGACAATCTCGTAATCATGGAAATTCGATTGCATCACACGGCCCGCCTCAATCGAGATCTCGCCATAAAGCGCAGCGGTCAGGCCATAGATCACGCCGCTTTCGATCTGGGCGGTGAAGCCATCCGGATTGACGACAAAGCCCGGATCAGCGGCGGCATAGACATGGCTGACCTTTGGCATATCGCCCGTCATATCGACCTCGACGACTTGCGCGCAGACCGTGCCGAAGCTTTCGACAATCGAGATGCCGATGCCGTGGCCCTCGGGCATAGTCTTGCCCCAGCCGGACGCTTTGGCCGCGGCATCAAGCACCGCCAGATGACGGGGTTTGCCCGCCAGCAATGCACGGCGATATTCATACCCGTCCTTGCCCGCTTCATGGGCCATCTCATCGACGATGCTCTCAATGTAGAAGCCATGCTGGGTGTGATCGACCGAACGCCACGGGCCATAGCGGACATGATGGTCGCTTTTGATGTAATGGACGAAGGCATTGTCGAGATTATAGATCGGATGGGCCGCTTCTTCGGGGTCATGCTTGTCAACATATTGCTGATCCCATGAGACCGGCATGCCGCCTTCGTCGAGCCCGATCTTGAACCGGCTGACCGAAGCGGGGCGATACCAGTCCTGCTGGGTGTCTTCCTCGCGCGACCAGATCATCTTGACCGGAAAATCGCATTCGGCAGCAATCTGCGCGGCCATAACCGAATAATCCGGATAGGCCCGCCGCCCGAAACCGCCGCCGAGGAATTGGTTGTGAACGGTGACATTGCCGGGCTTGAGCCCAAGCTCCTCGGCCACCGCATTGCGCGTGCCCAGCGGATTTTGCGTGCCCGTCCAGACCTCGGCGGTCCCGGCGTCGCGGTCGAGGCTCACCGTGGCATTGAGCGGCTCCATTGCGGCATGGGCGAGAAACGGCACTTGATATTCAGCCTCGATCACACGGGCGGCCGACTTGACCGCTTTACGAGCATTGCCGACAGAAATGTCTTGCTCTTCTTTGCCCTTCTCAACGGCGGCAGTCATCGCGGTGCGGAACCGCTCATAAACGCCCGCCTGATCGAGCGCGCCCGCCTCGCCCTCTTCGAACTGCGCATCAATCGCATGGATGGCCTGCTGAGCCTGCCAATACCCCTCGGCGACCACAGCGATAAAGCGCTCTTTCTGGACCACTTGGAGAACGCCCGGCATCGCTTTGGCCGCGCTCGCATCGACGCTTTTGACCATCGAGCCAATCACCGGCGCGCCCATAACGGCGGCATATTTCATGCCCGGCACATCCGCATCAATGCCGAACATGGCGGTGCCATCGACTTTGGAGGGGATGTCAAAGCGCTGTTTGGGCTTGCCCATAATCTGATAGTCGGACACCTCTTTCAGCTTGGGCTGGGAGGGCGGCATGTGTTTGGCCGCTTCCTCGGCAAAATCGGCAAAGCGGCCGGACTGGCCGGAGGCGTCATGATAGACATGCGAGCGCTCGGTGCGCAGCTCACGCGCCGGCACATCCCACGTCTTCGCCGCCGCTTTGACGATCATCTCACGCGCAGCCGCGCCAGCCATCCGCATACCGCGCTGGCCGGTCAGGCGGATCGAAGTTGAGCCGCCCGTCATCTGGCCGACAAGATCAGTCTGCGCCAGTTTCAAAAAGACGCCGTCGACCGTATCTTCAAGGAAACGCGGGATCGATTTGTCGCCCGCAATATATTCGCGTGCCAGAGCATAGTTTGCGAACTC
>CALLCD010000267.1 GCA_938049795.1 uncultured Hyphomonadaceae bacterium
GCACGCGGGCAGATTTTAGCGTGGCCTGACGGCCGCATTTTGGGCAAGCGGCGCGCTGACGCATGATGCGGGCGGCCTTGGCGAGCGGCATAGGAGCATAAAGTAGGGTCCATTCTTCATCGCAATCGGTGCAAATGGCCAAGATCGGTTTTTCGGGGGTGGTCTTGCTCATAATGTGTCTCCCTGAGTTGAAAATGTGCGGGCGCCGGAGCCGTCGGCGCGGCCCGGGCCCGCACTGGACAGCCCGAGGGGGTGGACCGTCACGGCTCAATATTTCCAATATGGAAACAACTGTGTCAATCCTAAAATTGCAAAAATGGAAACATTTTGCTTGGCGCTTGTTACGCAAATCATCTTGTGGTCTCATTCAGAGAAGTTTGACAGGTTAGCTATGGAGTGAGTCGATGAGGTGCTGTTTGTTGTTGTTGGCGATGTTGACGGCGGCTGGGCTGGTCAGTGCGCAGGATGGCTGGGAAGTTGGGGCTGAGCGAGAAGTTGAGATGGGAAGCTTTGTCAAGCTGCTTGCTGATGAAGATGGCTGGCGCACATACCTGACAGAGACATCGGATGGAAAGCGTTGCGCGACTGTAAAACCACAGGATGGAGTGCCGCCGCCTCGGATTATTGGCAGCGGATCTCCGTACACAAGAAGCACTGAAACTTTTGTTGAGATTTTCGAAAGCTGGCCGCGGTCAAAGTGGCGAATTGACTGCCCTGGATCGGGCCGAAGGTGCGCTGAGGTCGGATACCGGTTGGTCGGTGGGCGGCTGATGACGCGGCCATCCTACGAAGATCCGGTTGATCTGTCTGTCGCTGATCAAGTCATTGAATTTTTTGCGGCAGGATATGAATATTATGAGATCCAGTCGGGCTATGGCCGTGTGGAAGGGACTATTGATATGACGGGTTTATTGGCTGCAGTCGCGCGCCATGATGCCTGTGTCGCTGCCCATGAATGAGCCTAGCTGACCTTTCTGAGCATGTCGGCAAAAAGACGAATGCGGATTTGATCGTCATCGGACAGCCCTGCGAGCAACTCGTCTTGCGTCGGTCGCTTTGGGTCTCTAAAGAGATCGCCAACTTCCACATCAAGCGCCTCTGCGAATCCAATAAGCCATATGTCGCTTAGGCGCATCTGACCGGATAGTAGTTTGCTGATTGTGCTGCGCTCGACTTCGAGACGATTGGCTATCGTGGCTTGATTCAGCCCTCGATACTTCATCCATTCGCGAATGAAGTGTCTCATTTTTTTCTTATTGCCAATTTCAACTACCATATCGTTGATTATAGTGTTGTTTATCATAAAGCATGTTTCCGGTTCGGAAATTTGTTTTAGCGATGCCATTGACAAAAATGTGTCCAATATGGAAACATCATGGTCATGGCAGACTCATTTCTAAAGCGCGAGCGTATTCGTAAGAAGCTCACTCAGGCGGCGGTTGGGCGGCATATTGGTGTTGCGGCTTCGGCGGTATGTAAGTGGGAAAAAGGCCGAGTGCCCGCCGAGCGATTGATCGCCTTGTGTGACGTGCTGGGGTGTTCGGCAAGCGACTTGCGGCCTGATCTGTTTCCGGCGGACGGCGTATGAGTGTTTGCGATTGGCATAATCGGTTTGGTCTCTTTTGGTTTGCCGTTCTCGCGAAATGGAGCGTGCGTCTCGCCTTGATCGCAAGTGCTTTCATTTGTTTGCAGAAATTAACCATAATGTGTTCGCGTCCGGCGCGAGGTGTCGCCTCATGACGGATCCGTTTGACGATATTCGGTTTGAGTCCGGGCGGTCGGATCCGGCGCGGGTCTGGTGTCTGTCGGTTAAGCAGCCGCTGGCCAGTCTGATTTGTGAGGGCGGGCCCGGGTGCGTGGTCAAGACGACGCCGCCGCCGGTCGAGCTGATGGGCAAGGTGCTGGTGATCCATGCGGGTCAGGGCGATTACACATTGCGCAGTTTTTCGCCCGCCGCCGAGCGGGCGGTGATCGGGCATTTCGGCCGGCCGCCTAAAGAGCTGCGCGCGCGGCTCGGGCCGGCGGGGCTGGTTCATGGCGCGGTGATTGGCGAGGCGCGACTGGTGGCGGCGTTCGTGATTGGGCAAGTGGTCGAGGGCTGTGTGCATGCCAGCGTGTCAGCGCGCGACCGGGGCGGGCCGTATTCGGGCGGGCGGCATATGGGCATTTGGTCTGAATTTGACGGCGTGCCGGGCGTGCTTGGTCAGCCTGTGGCGGGGCGCTGGCTCTGGGCGTTCGAGCGGGTGCGGGCCTATTCCGAACCCGAAGCGCTCAAAGGCTTTGGCGGGATTTTTGACTTGAACAAGGGGCGGGCCATTCGGGCTGGCCAGGCGCAGCGTGAGGCGGATGCAGCCATGAGCCCGCAAAGCGGTGTCCCATCGCGCAGCGGGGGGCAAGCATCATGAGCGTGCGCGCAGAAGATGCTGGGAGGCGCGATTATGGACACTGAAACGGAAGAATTGCGGGCCATCCGCATGCGCATCGAGGCGCATTTGCGGCGGGTCTACGGGGTCGAGCGCCTGCCTTCGCGGGAGATGCGAGCCGGAAAGAGCCATCAGCCCGCGATAGCGGCGTCCCATCGTGAGCGCAGCGAAGCGGGGGACAAAGACACATGCAGCGATTGTGCGTGGGGGTATGACTGCGCGCGGTCGGGGGTCTGTCAGCGGCGGGCGGAGGGCGCGGTGCGTTCGCGGGATGGGCGGGGCTCGGCAGCATGATTGGAATTTTGGAATACACGAGAGGAAGTGTCAGGGTTAGCTCGCGAGGCGCCCTGCGGTGCGGTATTGGCCGCATCCGGCCTAAGGCGGTGATGCCTAAGGGTTGTGGACGTGAGACTCGCTTCGGCAAGTCGTGCAGTCGCCTTCATATGCAAGCCGCTGTGAAAACAGCTAGCCCCACGGCCTGTTCGGCCGGACATTCTGCGGTGTGCAGATTTGGCCGTGGGGTGATTGGCAGCCATGAGCCCGCAAAGCGGCGTCCCATGAGCGGCGCAGCCGATCGGGGACAAATATCATGACCCTGCGCACGGAAAAACTTCCATTCTCGACGCGGGTGGCAGCGGTCAAAGCCGCGCTCGATTTCGAGACGGTGGCAGCCGAGCTTGGCTATAAAGGATCAACGCGGTCGGGCTGGCAGTGTTCGCATTGCGATGCGCCCTCGGCGCTCAAGGCGCGGCCCGATGGGCAGGGCGGCCGGTGCGGTGTTTGCGAAAAGGGCTTTGATATTTTGACGCTGGTCTCGGCGGCGCGCCATTGCGATGCCGGCACGGCGCTGCGGGTGCTTGAAAAGCTGGTTTTGGCGCGCGCGGCGAAGGCGGCGGCGGGGCAGGAGCGGCTGTTATGAGCGATGCAGATAAGAACATGGCGGCGGTCAATAATGGCCCGTATGCGACCGGTTTGAGTGTCGCTGCCACGGATGACGGCATGATCGCCATTGTGGTGCGTGATGGTGATGAGCCAATCTGTGTGCTGATGGTGGAGATTGAGCAAGCTTTCGCGATTTCAGAGACCCTTAGGCGGGCATCCGCTGAGGCGCTCGCCTACATTGCAAAGCAACCGCAAAACTAAGGAGGACTATATGGCGGCTATTATGGGCGATGCGGAGAAGGTCGCGGGTGGCTTCGCTGTGGGCTGGACGGACGGCGGGTATGTGGTGCTTACGGCGGTCGGTGAGGCGGGCGAGGCTTTGTCATATCTGGTGCTGTCGGAGGCCGATGTTGACGGCCTGAGGGCCAAGCTTTTGAGCCAATTGGAACTGGTCCGGATGGACCGCGTGGCGGTGAATGCGGATGGTCCGCGCACGGTGAATTAGGAGGAGTGTATGTCGGGTGTGAATGCGCCGAGTAAAGAATATATCGGAGACGTGCTGTTGCGGCTTGAAAATCTGGCCGCTCAGAAATCTGATATTGGCGATGCGATGAAGGCGGTGTTTGCCGAGGCCAAGGCGGCGGGCTATGCGCCGAAATATCTGCGCTATTTGCTCAGGCTTCGCACGCTCGCGCCGAACGAGATCGCCGAGATTGATGCCATGACTGCCATATACCGCGATGCGGCGGGGCTTGGCGAGTTGCCTTTGTTCAAACAACTCGGCGCTTTGCGGGCTGATACGGCTTCGCAAGAATCTGTGATCGAAGCCTTGAAGTCTGTGGTGCCGGACAAAGGGCACATCATTGTCGAGGTTGCCGGGGATCCGGTGAAGCTCTCGCGCAATGCGGCGGGTGAGGTCATTCAAGAGGTTTACAAGCCGCCGAAGCCGGAGGCGGGTGGAGCGGGTGTCGTGCCGGCGTCGAAGTCGCCGCGCCCGGTCATGGCGGCCCCTCCCGATGTGGATGAAGCCGGTGCGGAGGCGCTTGGGGCGCAAGCGTTCAGGGACGATGTGCCAGTGATCAAGAACCCGTTTCCGGCTGGCGATAAGCGCAGGCGCGCGTGGGATATTGGTTGGCGTGCTGCAAGTGGCGGCGATGGCATGGGTCCAGATACGAGCGGGGGCGGCGCGTGACAAAACCCATCAAGAATGCGGAAAGCTTCGGTCCGGTTGTGTATCCAGACGAGGCGGCCGAGCCAATTCTGTCGCCGGCTGTGCGGGCCGCCCTGCTGAATTGGCTCGAGGAGATTTGGGCGGAAGACGAGTTAAAAGAGGTTGGCATTGAGCCTCGACGAAAGGCTCTGTTTTATGGCCCGCCTGGCACTGGTAAAACCACGCTCGCCCACCATTTGTGTGCGCGGTTGGGCCTGCCCATGCTCATCGTGCAATCTGACAGGATCATCTCGAAATATGTCGGGCAGTCCGAGCGGAACATTGGGGAGCTATTTCGAGCGGTTGAAGCTGGCGGTCCTTATTGCCTGTTCATAGATGAGCTCGACACGCTGGCCGGTAAGCGTATAGACGCCAGCAGTTCGGCCGGTCACGCGCACAACGCGCAAGTGAACGTGATGTTGCAATATATGGAGCGCTATAACGGGCTTCTCATTGGCGCAACCAACCGCACTGATGCGCTCGACACGGCGATCTGGCGACGCTTCCAGTTGCAAGTCGAGATTGATGTGCCAGGGCAAGCCGAGCGCGAACATATTATCGAGCGGTATCTTGCGCCTTACCTGGTCGATCCAGACTCCGTGGTTGCGCTCGCGCGCGATATGAACGGCGCGACACCTGCACTTATCCGTGAATTTTGTGAAGGGCTCAAACGTCAGATTGTCCTTGGTCCGCGTCTGCGCCTGCCAATGGATTGGACGGACGTATTGGGACGCCTCACCGCAAGTATTGCACCGCATCCGGAGCTTGTTCAGCCCGTCTTGTGGAAAGACGCCGCGCGATCGCGCGCGGCCAAGACATTTAACTGGCCGCTCACATTGTCCGGCGCAAAAGAGGAAACAAGATGACCTATATCCAGACCTATAGCGGGCGGCGGGTGAATGTGCTGGCGCCGGCCCTGGACACTATCGAGCTTGATGACATTGCCCATCACCTGTCGCTGATCAACCGGTTTTCGGGGGCGACGCGGCTGGGGTGGAATGTGGCGGCGCACTCTCTCTTGGTCGAGGCGCTGATGGCGCGGGAGGGGTGTTCGCCGGCCGAGTGCTTTCATGGGCTGATGCATGATGCGCCGGAATTTGCGCTGGGCGACACGACCAGCCCGGTCAAGCAGGCGTTGCGTCGGTTGATGTTGGTGCAGTTCGGGCAAGAGTTTGATTTGCTCGATGATCTGCATACGCATTTGTTGGAGGCGATTGTGGCCGCGCTCGACCTGCCGCCGATCACGGGCGCGCAACGCAAATTGGTCAAGCGATTTGATTTGATGGCGTGTGCGCTCGAGGCGCGTGAGTTTTTGCCTGACGGGCCGGTGCCGGACTTTGCCGAGTATCT
>CALLCD010000268.1 GCA_938049795.1 uncultured Hyphomonadaceae bacterium
GGCGTCAGGTCTTCATAATAATAGTCATTGATCTGAACCATCGGCGCGTTCACGCAAGCGCCAAGGCACTCGACCTCTTCCCATGACAGTTTCAGATCATCGGTGATCTGCATCTTGGCGCCGATCATCCGCGTCGCCACCTCTTTGAGATCATTTGCCCCGCGCAGCATGCACGGCGTTGTGCCGCAAAGCTGGACATGGAATTTGCCCACAGGCTGAAGCCGGAACATGGTATAGAAGGTCGCCACTTCATAGACGCGAATATAAGGCATCTCCAGCCGGTCCGCGACCGCGCGCATAGCCGGCTCAGACAGCCAGCCCGCATTGTCTTTCTGGGCGAGCCACAAAAGCGGAATAACGCCCGACCGCTTCCGGTCTTCGGGATATTTGCCAAGCCAGAACGCAATCTTCGGCTCCGTTTCGGCCGCAAAGGCAAACGTGTCGCCGCCCGCTTCAAGATCAAATCGACGCACACCCATCAGGTCTTTTCTCCTACTGGCAAGTCCAGCTTCCCATCTTCACTTATCGGCCAATACGGATTGAACGCCACTTCCCAGGCATGCCCGTCCGGGTCCACAAAATAGCCCGAATACCCGCCCCACGACGCTTTGTGCGGCTCAACGGCCACTTTGACGCCTTCGGCCATAAGCCGCGCGAAAATCTCGTCCACTTCCGCTTCGGATCTGGCATTATAAGCCAGCGCAAAATTCGGACATGCGCCCGGCGGACACGTATTGCCCATCAAGCCGACATCCGCCTGCAGCTTCCCCCGCTCCCAAAGCCCAAGCACCATGCCGCCCATATCGAACATGGTGATCTCGTCGCGCATGAACGGGGTAAATCCGAGCACATCGGAGTAGAACCGCGTCGAGGCCTCACGATCAGTGACCCCCAGCGTGATGATGCTGACACGTTGTTGCGGGAAAGCGGCCATCAGTCAGCTCCCCGTGCAATCAGGTCGTAATCTTCTGCGACAGAGACAAGATCTGGCATATTCCGGTTCGCGCACCACTGTCTTCCAAATGCCGACATCTCCTGCGCAATCTCGACCGAGATGACAGGTGAAACATCCATTTCGTCATCGCCAAACTGTTCAATCTCGAAACTGCGCGCCTCTTGGGCGTCAGGCTGAATCTGGTACTTTCCTATCAGAAGCGCGGGCTCCATAATTAGTCCGATAGAGGGATCAAGATCGACGGAATAACCGCACCGCTTGCAAACGATTTCTGTTTCCGTAGCGTTGCAAGCAGTTTCGGTACGCTCCGCAATGGCAGAACCGGTCGACCTGAACGGGTAGAACATGTCCAGCGTGTTCCGCGCCTTTACAAGGACCACCGCGTCTTGCGCGCCTCCAGACTGATCAGGCAAAATATCAGAGCAAGCCGCACTCATCGCCAAAACCATACAAACGGAAACCGTCCTGTTCACCGATCAATCTCCCCAAACACAACGTCGAGCGAGCCGAGAATGGCCGAGACGTCCGCGAGCATATGCCCTTTGGACAAATGATCCATCGCGGCCAGATGCGGATAGCTCGGCGCCCGCAATTTCGCCCGATATGGCTTATTTGTGCCGTCAGCGACCAGATACACGCCAAACTCGCCTTTGGGCGCCTCGACCGCCGCATAGACCTCACCGGCCGGCACATGGAAGCCTTCCGTGTAGAGTTTGAAATGGTGGATCAGCGCTTCCATCGAGTTTTTCATGTCAGCCCGACGCGGCGGCGAGACCTTCGAGCCAGCGAGCAGCACTTCGCCAGCGGGCATCATCTCGATGCACTGGCGCATGATCTTCACACTCTCCTTCATCTCCTCCATGCGGCAGACATAGCGGTCATAATTGTCGCCATTCTTGCCCACGGGGATTTTGAAATCGAGTTCGCTATAAACTTCATAAGGCTGCGACCGCCGCAAATCCCACGGCAGGCCAGACCCGCGCACCATGACGCCGGAAAAGCCCCACTGCATAATCGTCTCGCGATCCACAATCCCAATATCGACATTGCGCTGTTTGAAAATCCGGTTCTCGGTCAACAGCGTTTCAATATCGTCCATCACATCGCCGAACGTCTCGGTGAACGTGTAGATGTCGTCGATCAGATCCTGCGGCAGATCCTGATGCACGCCGCCAGGTCGGAAATAAGCCGAGTGCATGCGCGAGCCACAGGCGCGCTCATAAAACACGCAGAGCTTCTCGCGCTCCTCAAAGCCCCACGTGATCGGCGTCAGCGCGCCAACATCCATCGCCTGCGTGGTGATATTCATAATGTGGCCCATCAAGCGGCCAATCTCGGAGTAAAGCACACGAATGAACGACGCCCGACGCGGCACGTCCAGTCCGAGCATTTTCTCAATCGCCAGACACCAGGCATGTTCCTGGTTCATCGGCGCGACATAATCAAGCCGGTCAAAATAAGGCAGCGCCTGCAAATAGGTCTTGTGCTCCATCAGCTTTTCAGTGCCGCGATGAAGGAGCCCAATATGGCTGTCCACCCGCTCGACAACCTCGCCATCAAGATCAAGGATCATCCGCAAAACGCCATGCGCTGCGGGATGCTGCGGACCGAAGTTTAGCGTGAAAGTACGGTCAGTATCGTCACCGGGCGCATTGTGAGCATCATCGGCCATTATTCGCCTCCCTCGGTTGCGTCTGCTTTCTCGTCACCGGGGATCTGCGCAGTCATGCCTTCCCACGGGCTCAGGAAGTCAAAATCGCGATATTCCTGTGTCAGCGCGACCGGCTCATAGACAACGCGTTTTTCGAGATCGTCATAACGCACTTCAACATGCCCGGTCAGCGGAAAATCCTTGCGCAGCGGGAAGCCCTCGAAACCGTAATCGGTGAGGATACGGCGCAGATCGGGATGGCCGGAAAACTGGATGCCATACATGTCAAACGCTTCGCGCTCATACCAGTTCGCCGCCGGAAACACATCGACAATGCTCGCCACCGGCATGTCTTCATCGGTCGTCAGCTTTACGCGGATACGCTGGTTCAGCTGCATGGACAGGAAATGATACACAACTTCAAACCGTTCGGAGCGCTCGGGATAATCCACCCCGCAAATATCAATCAGCGTTTCAAACCGGCAAAGACTGTCATCGCGCAACAAACGCGCCACCGGCTCGATATGTTCGCGCTCGACCAGCAAGGTCAGCTCGCCATAACTCATTGTGTGCGATTTGATCGCTTGCGGCAGACGGCCCGCCAGCGTCTCGGCCAGACTTTCAAGAGCGGATGTGTCGGTCATAAGTCGTGGCTCCTAGCGCTCGATCGAGCCTTCGCGGCGTATCTTCTTTTGCAGTTGAAGAAGCCCATACACCAGCGCTTCGGCGGTTGGCGGACAGCCCGGAATATAGATGTCCACCGGCACGATCCGGTCGCACCCGCGCACCACGGAATAGCTATAATGATAATAGCCGCCGCCATTGGCGCATGAGCCCATCGAGACGACATAGCGGGGCTCGGGCATCTGGTCGTAAACCTTGCGCAATGCGGGCGCCATTTTATTGGTCAGCGTGCCGGCAACAATCATCACATCCGACTGGCGCGGGCTGCCGCGCGGAGCCATGCCAAAGCGCTCCAGATCATAGCGCGGATTGCCCGCATGCATCATTTCAACCGCGCAACAGGCGAGACCAAACGTCATCCACATCAGAGAGCCGGTGCGCGCCCATGCGATCAGGTCATCCGCCGACGCCGTGATAAAGCCCTTATCGGCCAACTCATCCGACAGCCCGGCATAAAACGGATCATCAGCGCGAACCTGATGTCCACCTTCAACGCCAGACCGGCCAGCGCCCAAAGCATAGGGTTTGTTGTTTCCGTCCGCCATTATTCCCACTCCAGAGCGCCTGAGCGCCACTCATAGACAAAGCCGATTGTCAAAACCCCGAGAAACACAACCATCGACCAGAAGCCAACAAGGCCAATATCGCCAAGGCTGACCGCCCAGGGGAACAGGAAGGCCACTTCCAGGTCGAAGATAATGAACAGGATGGCGACCAGATAGAACCGCACATCAAACTTCATCCGCGCATCGTCGAACGCATTGAACCCGCACTCATATGTCGATGTTTTTTCAGGGTCGGGATTGGACGGCGCAAGCACCAGCGCCCCGACAATAAACAGCAAGGACAAAGCCAATGCCAGCGCGAGGAAAATGATAACCGGAAGGTATTCCAGCGTGAAATTCTGGAGCTGGTCAGGTGTCATCTCAAACCCATCCTTTTTGTGCTACGCGTGGGTTAGGACGCTTTACGCTCTGTTGCAACGCTTTCGACCACTCGAACTGCCACTTAATGCCAGTTTTTTTATCATCATGCGGTGTGACCGTCCGTCACGTCTACGTGAGGGCGGTTATTGGCAAGTCTGGTTGATGGCCAGAAGCTTCAATCAAAGAAAGACAGGACCGCTGCGCCAACCATCAGGCCAACGAAACTGTGGCTAACATCGAGCAATAAATCGGTGATGGAATGGTTGATATTGTAGACAAAGCCATAGGCGAGGATTGGCGCAGCGACAAACAGACCAAGCTTGGCCCCGAACAGGACGCTGGGCACCAGTCCTTTCGTCCCCGTCGCCTTGAGCAACCAGCCAAGCGCGAACGCCAATATCAGCGGTATGACAAAGCCGCCACCAAACACAATCACCGGATCAAAAGACGCGACAAGCTGCTCTTCGGTATAGCCATTGGCCGCCTGCCACAGATCGTGAAACAAAAGGCCAAACCAAACAAAGCCCACAAAATAGATCGCAAGTGTGGCAAGCACACCGCCCAATAGATTTACGCCCGCAATTTTCGGCATTGTTTTCCCTCCCCATATTCCCTTTTTCCGACGCTGCGCTATGAGACGAAGCCATCGGGTTTCTTTATTACACCAAAAGCGGACAGGACAGAACCATTATGAGCCAGCACGGGACGCCTCGCCGCATTCTGATCACGTCAGCCCTGCCCTATATTAACGGCATCAAACATTTGGGCAATCTCGCAGGCTCGATGCTGCCAGCGGATGTGTTTGCCCGTTATCAAAGGCTTGCAGGGCGCGATGTGCTCTATATCTGCTCGACGGACGAACACGGCACACCCGCCGAGCTTGCCGCGCAAAAGGCGGGCATTTCGGTTCAGGCCTATTGCGACGAACAATATGAAATCCAGCGCGCGGCAGGGGAAGGCTTTGCGCTGTCATATGACCATTTTGGCCGGTCCTCGCGGCAAGAGAATCACCAGCTGACCCAGCATTTCGCCCATGTGCTCGAAGAAAAAGACCTGATCGAAGAACGCATCTCCAAACAGGTCTATTCGGTCGATGATGGCCGCTTCCTGCCCGACCGCTATGTCGAGGGGACATGCCCAGACTGCGACTACGAAAAAGCGCGCGGGGACCAATGCGACCATTGCGGACGCCTGCTTGATCCGGTGGATTTGAAAAACCCCTACTCGGCCGTCTCTGGCGGGACCAATATCGAGATCCGCGAAACGGCGCATTTATACCTCCTCCAATCCCACATGCAGGAGACCATCCGCACATGGGTCGAAACATCGAAAGACTGGCCCCAGCTTGCCAAATCCATCGCGCTCAAATGGCTCGACGAGGGCCTGCGCGACCGCGCCATCACCCGCGATCTGTCTTGGGGGATCCCCGTTACCAATCCCGATGGCAGCATTCGGGAAGGCTTTGAAAGCAAAGTCTTTTATGTCTGGTTCGATGCGCCGGTGGAATATATCGCCTCGACCAAAAGCTGGGCCGCAGAGACCGGCCAGCCCAACCTCTGGGAAAGCTGGTGGCGCAAAGACAAGGGCGCGGAAAATGTCGAATATGTCCAGTTCATGGGCAAGGACAATGTCGCCTTCCACACCGTCTCTTTCCCCGTCACAATTTTCGGCTCGGGCGAACCGTGGAAAACCGTAGACCGGCTCAAAGCGTTTAACTGGGTAACCTGGTATGGCGGCAAATTCTCAACCAGCGAAAAGCGCGGCGTGTTCATGGATCAAGCGCTTGACCTGCTCGAAGGCGACTATTGGCGTTGGTATCTGATCGCAAATTCTCCGGAAGGGTCGGATGCGGCGTTTACGTGGGAAGGCTTCCAAAGTGCGGTCAATTCGGACCTGGCAAATGTGCTCGGCAATTTCGTCAACCGGATCACCAAATACACCGTGTCGAAATTTGACGGCGTGCTGCCGGATGCGGGGACGGCTGGCGAGGATGAGGCCTGGCTTGCGGGCGAGCTTGAAACGCGTCTTGCTGCGCTGTCAGACCATTATGAACACATGGAATTTCGCAAGGCGGCCGCTGAAACCCGCGCCATCTGGGCAGCGGGGAATGAATACCTGACGCGCGCGGAACCTTGGGTGAAGTATAAGACGGATAAGGATGCCGCTGCCGTGGGGGTCCGCACGGGGCTGAACCTCGTCGCTTTGTTCGGGATTATCGCCCAACCTCTCATTCCGGGAGTCTCGGAAAAGATACTTGGGACACTCAACATCCCGGAGGCAAACCGGACCTGGCCAAAAGCGGATGATGTGGCCAATATCCTCGACGCACTTCCACACGGAATGGAGATCGCCGCCCCGCCCGTCCTGTTCCAGAAAATCGAAGACGAGCAAGTCGCCGCCTGGACCGAACAATTCGGCGGAGAGGCCTAGGCCACGCAAATGCGGCACGCCCAAAGCTATCGAGGGAAATGCACGGTCATCACCGGCGGCGGCTCGGGGCTTGGTCTCGCACTTGCGCAGGAACTGACTTCACTTGGCGCACGCCCCATCCTGATCGACATCAAAGATCAGGACGCGGGGCTTCCGCTCGAAATAGCCGATGTGACAGATGCAGATGCACTGGCCGCCGCCATCGCGCGCATCGGTCAAACCCACGGCCCGATTGATCTCGCCATCGCCAACGCCGCCATTGACCTGACGGGCGATGCGCACACATTCACAGCCGAAGACTGGCAAAAAATCATCGAAACCAATCTGATCGGCGCAACGAATCTTGTCAGCGCGGTCTATCCGCAAATGGTCGCGCGCGGCGCAGGTCAGTGTCTTCTGGTTGCGTCCGGTGCGGGGCTGATCGGCTTTCCGTTTGGTGCGCCCTATACGGCGAGCAAAGCCGGACTGATCGGCATGGGCCAAGCCCTGCGTGCAGAAGCCAAACCGCATGGTGTCAGCGTCTGCACGATTTGCCCGCCCGCGCTTGACACGCCGCTGCTCCAATCCGGCCACGCCAAACCCGGCATTGACCGGCAGGCATTTCTCTCCAGCTTGCAAAAGCGTCCCATGTCGGCAAAGACCGCCGCCGCCCGCATGTTACGCGGCGCGCAAAGAGATAGGTCACCAATTGTCTTTCCGGCAGCGCTCAGCCTCGGCCATCGGCTCGCCGTGCTCTGGCCCGCATTTGGCGAAAAGCTGCGCGCCGATATTGTGGCAAAATTCGAAAAATATGGACGGCGCGACTAAGCCTTAAACCCCCAGCCAGTCTTGCGCGGTTTGCAGCAGGATGTCGCGCGCGGCATCGGGCGCAGCTTCCAGCGCTTCGGCAATGAAGGCTTCGGTCAGCATCGCCTTGGCTTGCGCTTCGGAAATGCCGCGTTGGCGCATGTAGAACAAGGCCTCCGCATCAAGCGCGCCGCACGTATTGCCATGAGCGCACTCGACATCATCGGCATAAATCTCAAGCTCGGGCTTGGCGTTCACCACCGCACCTTCTTCGAGCAGGAGCGCATTGTGCTGCATGTCCGCATCGGTCAACTGGCCGACATTGCGCGGAACGTGGAACTTGCCCTGAAACACGCCGGTCCCGCCCTTCATCACCGCGCCCTTGGTGCGCTGCTGGGTCTGACAAGCCCGGGCGCCGTGGCGGATATGGCTGGTAAAATCAATATGGTGGCCGTCCGCGGCCAGATACGCGCCATTGACCACGGCCAGCGCGCCCGTCTCCTGATGCACAAGCCGCGTCTCGATCCGCGCGACATCGCCGCCAAAAGCAAGCGCCGTCTGGGTATAGCGTCCGGCCTCGTCAAGCTGGACCTCGGCTGTGATCGCGTGCGCTTCACCAAGCGCAGAGGGCTGGATCAGCGTCCGCTCGACCTGCGCGCGCGCCTTCACATCAAACCGGACCAAAGATGCGTTCAGCGACGCCCCGCCCAAATGGCTCTCGAAAACGCGAAGCTCCACATCTGGCCGCACGACAAAGACAAAGCGCGAAAACAAAGCCGCGCCTGCGCCCTGATAGACGAGCCGGATGGCCTGACCGGGGGTCGCGGTCACATCGAACATGATGGTCTGCTCGGTCAGCGCCGCCGTCAGCGCGCCCATCGGCACATCTTCGGACGCGCCAAACGCCACGCCATCGTCCCGTGTGACCATTCGCAGACCTTCGGGCAGTTTGTCGAGGCCGGTGATCGCCTCTGGCGTCACCGTAATCACATGGCCCGCCACGGCGGCGAACGGATCAACACGGCCCGACTTGCCGCCATCGAGCGCTTTGAGCTTTGCTTTGAAATCGGTCCATTTGAACGCTTCCATTCGCCGGTGCGGCAGGCCGCTCATCGCAAACGCCTTGAAGGACCGCTCACGGCGGGAATCTTCGGCAAAGCCGCCATAGCGCGCGATCAGCTCCAACTCGGCGGCTGACGGGTCTTTGATCAAGTCGCGCAGCGCGGTCATTACACCGCCTCGCCGATCACGCCGTCATAGCCCTCTTTTTCGAGCCGGAGGGCCAGTTCCGGTCCGCCCGTCTTGATGATCCGGCCTTCGGCGAGCACATGCACCTTGTCTGGCGAGATATGGTCGAGGAGGCGCTGATAATGCGTGATGACCAGCATGCCGCGTGTCGGCGCGCGCAGAGCGTTGACGCCATCGGAGACGGTTTTGAGCGCGTCAATGTCGAGCCCGCTATCGGTTTCGTCGAGGATGAGGAATTTCGGCTCCATCATCATCATCTGGAAAATCTCGAGCCGCTTCTTTTCGCCGCCGGAAAAGCCGACATTGATCGGGCGTTTGAGCATTTCGGCGGTCAGATTAAGCTGTTTGCCAATCTCGCGGGATTTCTTGATGAAGTCCGGCGCGGAAATTTCTTCTTCGCCGCGGGCCTTGCGCTGGGCATTCATCGCCGTGCGGACAAAAGTCATAACCGGAACACCCGGGATCTCGACCGGATACTGGAAGGATAGGAACAGCCCCTTGCCCGCGCGGGTCTCGGGGTCGAACGCCAAAATGTCCTCGCCATTGAAAGTCGCCGATCCGCCGGTCACCTCATAGCCGTCCTTGCCGGTTAGGATATAGGAGAGCGTGGACTTGCCCGCCCCGTTCGGCCCCATAATCGCGTGAACTTCACCGGCGGGGACTTCCAGAGAGAGCCCCCTGATGATGGATTTGGCCTCGGCCCCTTCGCCAACAGTGGCGTGTAAGTCAGATAGAGTAAGCATGCCCGCCATATGGGGCAGATTTATCGAAAATGAAAGGGGAAGATTGTGGATTCGAAAGGCAGGCTAATCTGCGCTCTGACCCAGTTTGCGCTTTTTCTCTTCAAGACCTTTCCAAAAGTTCCGAAGCGCACCTTGGGCCGGTTGTTCCACCCAATAATGTAATGCGGTCGCAACGATCACAACGGTCACAAGATAGATCCCCGCAACCTCCCATTTGCTCCACCCTTCCCCGACAATACTGTCCCAACGCTTGAAAAACTGGAGCAGCGGCGCGTGGCAGAGATAGACGCCATAGCTAATCATGCCGAGAAAAGTAAGCGGCTTGAGCCCCCACATACGCCGTATCGGCGAAAAGGCCCCAATCGAGAGCAAGGTCAGCAGCAGCGCAAAAAGATAAGCTGCAATGAAATCAAGCGGACCATCTGGCGAGAACACCATAATATAGAAAAGAACCCCCATCAAAGCGCACTCGAGCAATGACTTCACAATCAAGGCACTTGTGGAGAATCTGATCTCGCTATGGTCATCAAAAAAGGCCACAATGCTCGCAACCAATACGCCGAGGAAAATACCGGCAAATCCGCGCAAGGTTCCCGCGTTCAGAAAATAGGCCCATTGTGTGCCAATAGCGTCCTGTCCGTTCAGCCCGTCCAGATTCTGGTTCAGGATCGACATACAGATGAAGATGGTCGCACCGAGCACCACAAAAATGCGCGCGCGAGATGCCTTCACGACCAATCCGGACAAAACAAGAAAGAGGACAAAATTGACATAGAATTCAACGGAAATCGACCAACTTGGATAGTTCCAGGTCAGCTTCTCCTGAAACCCCAAATTGTGAATCAGCAACAGGTTCTCGATGAATGTCCTGAAATCATTGCCTCGCCAGTTCGGGTGAACATCAATGACCCCTTTGGCAAGGTAGACCGACACCATATAGATGATCACATAGAGCAGCATCGTAAACGCATGAAGCGGCCACAGGCGGGAAAATCTCGCAAATGCAAACCCGCCCAGCGTTATGCGCCCCATACGTGGCAGATAGACCCGTGTGAGAATGAAACCGGACAAGACAAAGAAAAAGTCCACCGCAAGATAAGCGCCCGGCACAAGAAG
>CALLCD010000269.1 GCA_938049795.1 uncultured Hyphomonadaceae bacterium
TTTTCGATGCTCGAAATATCATCATTAACCGCTGCGCCGCCGGAGAGATCCTGATTGACCAGATCAAAGGTGATGGCGCCATTGAACATGGAGTAATCAATCGTATCCAAGCCGGAGCCGCCATTGAAAACATTCACGCCGGTATTGGCGATAAAGGTGTCGTTGCCTGCCCCGCCCGAGAGCGTGTTCGTGCTCGCTCCGTCGATGAAGACATCATTGCCTCTGGTGCCGATGGCATTCTCGATGCTGGAGATATCGTCGTTTACCGCCGCGCCGCCGGAGAGATCCTGATTGACCAGATCAAATGTAATGCCGGTCAAGAAAAAGGAAAAATCAACTGTGTCTGAGCCGGAGCCGCCATTGAAAACATTCACGCCGGTATTGGCGATAAAGGTATCATTCCCCGCCCCGCCCGACAGCGTGTTCGTGCTCGCTCCGTCGAAAAAGATGTCATTGCCATTTGTCCCGATGGCGTTTTCGATGCTGGAGATGTCATCGTTCACCGCAGCGCCGCCGGAGAGATCCTGCGCGGCGAGATCGAAGGTGATCGCAGTGTTGAACATGGAGTAGTCAATCGTGTCGGACCCGGAGCCGCCATTGAAAACATTGACGCCGGTGTTCGCGATAAAGGTGTCATTCCCCGCCCCGCCCGACAGCGTGTTGGTGCTCGTGCCGTCGATGAACACATCATTGCCGTTGGTGCCGATGGCGTTCTCGATGCTGGAGATCGTGTCATTGACCGCCGCGCCGCCGGAGACGGTCTGGTTGACCAAATCAAAGGTGATCGCGCCGAAGAATTGGGAGTAATCAACCGTATCTAGGCCAGATCCGCCATCGGTCGAATTGATCCCTGTGCCGATGACAAATGTATCATTGCCTGCACCGCCGGAAACCGTATCATTGCCGCGGCCGCCATTGAGGATATTGTCCTCATCATTGCCGATCAGCGTGTCTGAGCCATTCGTGCCCGTGATATTCTCGATACTGATTAATGTGTCATTGCCAGCGGCACCACCCGTCGTGGTGTTGTTGGCCAGATTGACATTGATCGCGCCGAAAAAGGCCGAATAGTCAGCCGTATCCACACCGTCGCCGCCATCCAGCGCATTGACCCCAACGCCGACAATGAACGTGTCATTGCCCGCGCCGCCGTTCGCAAAATCATTGCCGCCACCGTCGATCAGAGTGTCATTGCCGTTGCCGCCTTCGAGGACGTCTGCGCCAGCGCCGCCATCAAGGGTGTCATTGCCACCCCGCGCCAGAATGATGTCCGCACCCGTTCCGCCGCTTAACTCGGTTCCGCCGGCACCGTCACCGATTAGCTCAAACGCCAGCGATGTGGTGAACTCATTTGTTCCATTCTGGAGATTGGCTTGTGCCGGGTTAAAGAAGCGGAGATCAACGGATTCCTGCGATCTCCCGACAAAGCTTGTCTGCTGAGCGGATGTCAAAAGGTCTGATAGGTCGACGAGAGCTGTGTCACTGACCTCATCACCGTTGAAAAGGAACCGCTGGGATGCTGACCCACCATTTCCGGTGATTTCCAATCCGAAGGACGATGCTGCAAACGAAAAATTTGGAACATCATCAAGACCAACTGACAAACTGTATCCGCTGCCGGTCGCGCCCACAAAACCGCCGAGCACTGCTGTTGGCGATGGTCCGGCCGATTCAATAATATTCACCAAAGGCAGATCATCAGGAATGATGACGGGCACGCCGATATCTGCGAGCAAAGCCAGCTCCAGCGAGCCAATATCAACGCGATCTCCGCGCAAGACAAAGGGGTTCAGAAGCGCGAAAAACGTATCGAGACCTTCCGCACCGGAAAAATGCGATAGATCCGAGCCAGGCCCGACATTGGTTTCCAGGATAACGGCTTCACCATAAGCGGCGACGACATTTTCTCCGGCAAAAACAACATTTCCGCTAGAATCCAGCTCTGTCAGCACATCAAAAAGATTGCCCGCCCTCTCCATCGTGCCATCACTGAACTCAAGGGTGGGCAGCTCGGGCGTAAAGACATCCCTGAAGGCTGAGAAACCGAGCCCGTGACCAATTTCATGAAGGAGCAAGGAATAGAGGTCGATCTGGTCAGCGGGGATAACATCGCCGTCCTCGATCGTTTCGTCGAGGAAGAGATCGCCATTCGTCAAAAAGTCCGCATTCAGGGTGATCAAGAGGTCCGGGTCGCTACCGTTCGGATCATCGCCTGTTCGCAACTCTGTAATCGTGTTGGCTTCCAAAAGGAGCCCGCGCCCGTCCGGCGCATTGCCGACGACGAAATTTGTCTCCGCAGACGCAGAAGCAACCGTGGTGTCGTCTCCATCCTCTGGCGGTTCGATTGTCAACTGCACAGAGATAATGGCATCTGGGTCTGCGTCAATAAAGTCTGCCCAGCGTGCGAGGGCCGCTTCGGCGATATTCGTCACGGTTTGAATTTCAGCAGCGGACAGGCTTACGCCCGACCCCGTTATTGTTTCTACGTCAAATCTGAAGCCGGATGCGGTCGAGTTCGCTGGATTTGGCGCGGCCACTTCCAGCCCTATGGATGATGCGGCTGCCTCAAAACTCACCCCGTTTCCCAGTCCGGTTTCCGATAGTAGAGATTGATTGGATATCGGGGCTGCGGACATAGAAATCACCGTGAATGTTGGAGTTAGGCAGAGTTCGCTTCAGATTTGCTCAAGTTCAGTAGACAGACAAGCCACTTTTTGCTGCGGTCATGGGGTTTTCGCAGTCATTTTTGGCAGAATCGAGGCATTGTCGACGAAAGCGTGGGACAAGATCAGGCGATCCCCTGTCAGTCGAGCATTTGACAGGCGGGTTGGGGGCGTGGAGGATCATTCGTCATCGCGTTTCGCTAAATCTTAATGGTGGTCAGTGACAAGGCTGTATTTATTGGCCAATTTCGGCTCTATTAATCACTCTGTTAGACTGAGTTCCCTCTGTTCGGAGCACTATTATGACCAAGATATATCCCGTTTTGATGGTTGGTGGGAGCGGTACGCGATTGTGGCCCGTGTCGCGCGAGGACCGGCCGAAGCAATTCCAGAAACTGACCGGGACAACACAGACCCTGTTCCAGCAAACTGTGCTGCGCACGTCGGGGATGATTGATGATGTGGAATTTGCGGCGCCGATCATTATTGGCGCTGCCCGCTATCAGGCGATCATCAGCGAACAATTGGAAGAGATCGGCGTGGCGGCTGGGGCGATCATACTCGAACCGTCTGCTCGCAACACGGCCGCTGTTGCCGCCATCGCCGCTGCGCATGTGCAAAATACAGATCCGGATGGTCTGGCTCTGCTGATGCCATCGGACCATCATGTGGCAGATCAGGCTGCCTTCGGGCACGCTGTCGCTGCTGCGACAAAAACAGCTGCGGAAGACTGGATCATCACTTTCGGTATCCAGCCAACCCGCCCGGAGACCGGCTTTGGATATATCGAAGCGGGAGACGCGCTCGGCTCGGGCGCACGGCGGATCTCGGCCTTCACGGAAAAGCCCGATCATGACACCGCCCAAAAATGGTTTGAGGCCGGGCGTCATAGCTGGAATGCGGGCATTTTCATGTTCCGGCCCAGCCTGATGCTCAAAGAACTTGGCGCTCATGCCAACGGTGTCCATCTGGCAAGCCTTGACGCGTTTTCACAGGCAAGGCGCGCGGAGCGTATTATCCATCTTGATGCCGCCGCCTTTAACAAGGTGCCTCAGGTCTCGATAGATGTTGCCGTTATGGAAAAGACCCAGAGGGCTGCGGTCTGTGGGCCGATTGATTGCGGTTGGAGTGATATCGGGAGCTGGCCGATGCTGGCAGAACTTGATGACAGCCCGCCCCACCCTCGCAGCATCAGTATTGCCTCCGATACGAGTTATGTCCGAACGGACGGGTCGGTTTTTATCGCGGCCGTCGGGCTGGAGGATATGATTGTGGTGGCGCATGAAGGGTCCGTGCTGATCATGCCCAAAAGCCGCGCACAGGATGTCAAACGCGTTATTGAAACCCTGAAGACGCGGGGACAGGATGAAATTCTCTAAGCGTTCGGGGGCAGTCTGCGCCGAGAGGCGCGAGATAATTGAGAATCACGCATGCGATAAGGCTTTGATTTAGGGGGCTGATCGCTTATCTTGGCGCTTAGCCGGTTCGGTCAAACCCCCAAACCAGAAGGTATGACATGTCCGATCCCTGCGCCCGTCTGGTCATTGTTGCCTTTCAAAGTGGTGCCCACTTGCAGACCTGTCTGGACAGATTGGCGGCGCAGACACGTGCCGATTTCGAGGTGGTTATCGTCAACAATCAGTGCCCTGATAATTGCACTCAAACACTGACACTGCCTGATGACCGATTCTGTCTGGTTGATGCGCCCGACAATCTTGGATTTGCAGGCGGTTCGAATTTCGGCGCGGCAGGCGCAAAGACCGATTGGGTTGTTACGGTCAATCCAGATGCATGGCCCGAGCCGGACTGGCTGGAAAATCTCATTCAGGCCAGTTTCGATTATCCCGATGCCAGCATGTTAAGTTCCACGCTTTTGAAATCAGACGCGCCTGACATCGTAGATGGGTTCGGAGACGCTTATTCGATTTTCGGCATTGCCTGGCGCGGGGGGCATAATAGTTCAACGGCCGCCCTGCCCGTCACCGATATGGAAGTTTTTGGCCCTTGTGGCGCGGCGGCAGCTTACCGCCGAGACGTGTTCGAACAGCTTGGCGGGTTTGATCCAGCCTATTTTTGTTATCTGGAGGATGTTGACCTTGCCATCCGTATACAGAGGCAAGGAGGGCTTTGTATACAGGTTCGCAATGCCGAAGTCCTCCACTATGGCTCCGGAAGCACAGGAAAAGAAAGCGATTTCCAGTATTTCCAGACCTACAAGAATAATCTGCGCATGATCATCAAGACGGCTCCTCTTTTATTGTTACCCTTACAATTGACAGCCTATGGGCTGAGCCAAACCTATATCCTGTTCAGAAACAGGAAAAATCGCGGAGCCAGCGCGCGCATCAAGGGGCTCAAAGAGGGGCTTAGCGGGGTCGCGCAGGCGTTTCGGGATCGCTCGGACGCCCAGGCGCAAGCCACCCAAGGCGCCTTGCGGTTCGCGCGCAGAATCGCATGGCGTCGGGTCCATGTGCGTAAGCTGACCATTCTGTGCTGGCCTGCCCTGCCGAAGCGCTAATCTTGTTTGGACGCGTACAAATCTATCCACCATCGTCTCCACCAACCCTAAAGTCCCTGCTTACGCACTGACCGGAGACACAAGATGCAAGACACAACCCAGAACCTTGGCCTGCCTTATCTGATGCCAAATCAGGCTCAGAAACATGTGACAGTCAACGAGGCCCTGCAAAGGCTTGACGCCACCGTCCAGATCACATTGTCGGCGGAGGATATTTCCTCGCCACCCGATGATGCAAACGATGGCACGCGCCTGCTTGTGGGCGACACGCCGTCGGGTCTGTTCACAGGTCATGCGGGCGAGATTGCTGCGCTCGACAATGGCGCATGGCTGTTCATCAAGCCGATGCTTGGCTGGCTGGCCTGGTTCCAATCGAGTGCCGAGTTAAAAGTTTTTGACGGAACGGTCTGGCAGTCTGTCTCTGTGGGTGGCGGCGGCAGCCTTGCCGATCAGATCCCGCAACTGGGCATCAACACAGCACCGGACGCCAACAATGTGCTGACCGTGCGCGGCGCCTCATCGCTTTTTCATAATGCCGGCAGCAGCCATCGCGTCTCGATCAACAAGGCGGACCCGGCCGATACGGCCAGTCTTGTCCTGCAATCGGAATTTGAAGGACACGCAGAGATCGGATTGACCGGCGACAATGATCTTAGCGTGAGGGTCCGCGACAGCGATGCCGATTGGGACACCGCATTGAGCGTGTCCGCCGAGCGCGGGATTACGACGGCGAAGGGACTGCGCAGCGGAACGGTTACCATTGAAACTCAGGGCATGGTCACACTGCCAACGCCCTGTGCTGGCGGTTTCGTTTTTCTGGTGATTGTCTCGGACACGTATCCCCGCATAGAATATTCAGGGGTTTTCGCCTTCGATACGGGGCTGAGCCCTCTTGTGCTGCCGATCGCCCTTGGCCCTCGCGCGTCTGCGCAAGGTGCTACCGTCCTGACCGGCCAGACAGGACCCAATGATTCCATGAATGTGGCCGCCAGACGGGGTGCCCTTATGGTGGAAAACCGATATGCGACAACGCGGGAATTCAGCTACACTTTCTTGTGCTAAACTCGGTTTGTGACGGTTCCATTCTCCAGCTCACTCGCCTATATGAGCGATGTAGAGCCGCTGCTAGTGGAATTTGAGGGTCGCAAATGATCAGGATATTGGCGGACGATATACGGGTGTTTTATCCGGTTCTGGGCGGGCATTCAGCCGAGGCGGGGCATGAGGCTCCTTCGGCCCGCACAAAAAGCTGGGGCCGGATCATACCGGGCAAACCGCCGAAAGTTGCCGCGCTTGAGGGGGTTTCTCTGGATCTTGGTCCGGGCAGCCGTGTCGGTATTGTCGGGCGCAATGGCTCGGGGAAGACGACTTTGCTTCGAACGCTGGGGGGCATTATTACGCCGGACGCTGGCAGGCTGGATATTACCGGAGAGACGTCCGGCATATTCAATTTGCGGCAGGGGATGAAATTCGAGGCTTCGGGGCTGCGTAACATTATGCTGCGCGGTCTTGCGCTTGGGAAACGCCCTGCCGAGATCAAGGACAAGATGGAATCGATCAAAGCCTTTTGCGGCCTTGACGAGTATCTTGATCTGCCCGTTCACAGCTATTCTTCGGGCATGATTATGCGGCTGAGCTTTGCGGTCGCCGTCGCCTTTGATCCGGACATTATGTTGCTTGATGAGTGGATCGGAACCGCCGATGCCGGGTTCAGCAAGCGGGCGATGGCGCGGCTACAGGAGATGGCCGAGAATGACCGTATCTTTATGCTTGCCTCACACAATATGAAACTGCTGCGCGATACGTGTGATGAAGCCATTTTGATGGATCAAGGACGGATCATCGAACATGGCCCGGTCGAGTTGGTGCACAAGGCCTTTACCAAACTGATTAAAGACGCTGCTTGATATGAACCGGCTCCTGGCACGCGTTGGATCTGTGGGGGACATCTTCCGGGTTTGGCGCAGCGGGCTGATCGACCCGGACGCCTATGTGCGCGAAAATGCCGATACGGCCGGCGGGCTTCCTGCGAGTGTTCACTGGGTTCTGTTCGGGCGTAAGGAGGGTCGTAGCCCTGGCACCGGCCCCGTGGCAAGCTGGCTTCTGTCTGCTCTTGATCGGGGCCACCTCTCCCCTGCTGCTGCGCGTCAGCTCAAGAGGATAGCGACCGATATGCCTGAAAAACTGGCTGCGGCGGCCACAAGATATGGGCTGAACGCGAATGATCTGGCTTTCCTGCGCGCGATTGACTTTCCCGATATCGACAAGGCGATCACGCTGTTGCCTGATCTGTCGGATGCCGCGCAGTTTGACGCCGCTCACCGGCTTGCTGACCGGCATATGCGCCTTGATGGGTTGGAGCGTGCCTGCCACTGGGGCTTCGAGCAGCCAGAGCTTGGTCTGCGCGATGCCGTCAAGCTTGGCGACATGGCCCGTGCGCTCGGAGTTTATAGCGGAGCGCATGGTGAGAAGATCCTCGATGCATTGATGCGGCGACCCGTTGAGCAGATCGAACGGCAGGTCTTCACGGCGCGTTGGCCGGTGATCGACACTCCCTATGCCACTTGCGCAACCCTCAAGGAAATGGGGTTGCAGGCGATCTCGGAGCAGACCGAGGGCCGCGCGGGTGAATTGGCGCGCGCTGCTGGCCCGCTCGCGCCGCTCTTGAATATGGCCACTTGGCATGGCGTCACCGGAAGCGCCGGCTATGTCTGCCAAGGTGAGTCCGGACAGATTGCACCATGCGAGCGCCCGGCAAGCCATACGCGCATCATCCGCATACGGCTGCTGATGCCCAATTACTGGACCGACGCCCAGAGGGACAACCGCGTTACGGGTCCGGTCTTTGATCTGTATTACAGTACACTGACTGACCTTCTTGCAAAAGGCTGGATATTGCAGCCGGTCTTTGCAACACCGATTTTCAATATCTCGCATGACGGGGACAATCACATCCCAACGCTGAGCTATCATACGGCCAGTCCAGATAGATCTGGCCCGGTGTTTTGCCATTTCAAAGAGTCCCATTTGCCCGGATATTTCAGCGTGGACGGGCGAGGGTTTGCGGGGTGGTCGACATTGGCGGACCGATCGCTTGAGACAATCACGGCCGAGCCGACAGACCGCGCCGCCGATCTGGCCTTTCATGCGAGCCTGTATGAGACCTATGTGCGAACGGGGGTCAGCAAATATGATCAGGCCGACAATTCCGAGCCGGACCGGCCCGCTTCGGGTTACGTTCTGGCGACTTTGCAAATACCCGATGATACCGTCAATTACTGGGCCTATATGCCAACCGCCCAATGGCTCGACATCCTCTCAAACTGGTGCGCCGCTCGGGGCAAATCGCTTATCGTGAAGCGGCATCCACATGATCGTTCACACCTGACCGACAGGCTGCTGGCACGATTGCAGGATGAAGCGCATGTCTATGTTTCCAAAGCGCCCATTCATGAGCTCCTCGCGGGAAGTGACTGGCTGGTGACAACCAATTCCGGGGTTGGGTTTGAAGCCCTCTTGCATCTCAAGCCAGTTATTCTCTGCGGGAAAGCAGACTATGGTGCCGCCGCCGCCCAAGCATCCGCGCCCGATCAATTGGAGGACAAGCTGGACCAGTTCGCAAGCGGACGATTTCCGATGATAGCTGACGATATGCGCTCTTTCCTCAGAGCCTATTGTCAGGACCATTGTGCCGGTCCGGACAAAAATCTTATCCTCGAGCACATTGAAAATGGTGGGCTCGATCATCTGCAGAACACCGAGTAACCCCCCCTTGCCACTGCGAAACAATCGACCTAGAGTTCTGGACTTTGAGGCTGCGAAGGGGCAACTAGACCTGTGTATACACTTGTATTGCTTAATGGAGGGCTCGGGGTCCGCGTCGGCGCATCTATGCCGAAACAGCTTCTGCGCCTGAAGGGTGTTCCGATCTTTATCTATCCGCTCCGGATTGCCGACGAGATTGATGAGATCACCTCGGTTGTCATGAATTTTCCGAAGGGCTGGAAAGACAAGATCGAGACGATTGTCAAACAATATGCGATCCAGACTCCTATTTCATATGTCGACCCCGGCAAAACGCGGCAGGCCTCGGTCCATCAAATGCTGGATCTTGTTGAAACCAAATACACACTGGTCCACGAAGCTGCGCGGCCATTGATCTCGCAAAAGGATTTCAGGCAACTGATCGAGCATAAGGCGGACAATGTCACCCAGACACAAGCTGTGCCGTTTACCGTCCTGCAAAAAGCGCCAGGTAAAGAGCAGCAGATTGGCGGCGTGCTCAACCGCGCCAGCCTGCTCAACATCCAGTTGCCACAGAAATTCAAAACGGCAACGCTCAAAAGCGCTCATGAACAAGCCGCTGCTGCAGGTGATACGTTCACTGAAGATGCTTCGGCTGTGTTCAGCTATGGTGACAAGGTAAGCTATGTCACTGGCTCCGAGCGCAACTTTAAAATTACCGCGAAGCTAGACGTTGATCTTGCTGAATTTTTGGCTGGAAGACTAGATTGAATCTGACATTATGAAAAACATCAAGGATAAAACAGCTCTGGTTACGGGTGGATCGAAAGGGATCGGCGCTGCGGTCGGGCTTCAGCTTGTCAAGAAGAAGATCGGGCACCTTATTCTCGTTGCCCGTCCCTCCAAGGCGTTCAAGGACACCATCGCTCTGATCGAGGCGAGCTGCGGGCCGAACCAGAAAGTTACGGCCATTCGGGCCGATCTGGCGGACAGCAAACGGACCGCGCGGATCGCACAATCCCTGCTGGCTGATGGGGTCAATATTGACATCCTTGTCAACAATGCTGGCTTTACCGCGCCAAAATCCATCTTTGAAGCAAGCTTTGAAGAATTACAGCAGACGATGCAGGTCAACCTGTATGCGCCGTTTCTGCTGATCCAGATTCTATTGCAGGGCGGCAACAATTTTTCCCATATTTTCAATATTGCTTCGACGGCCGGCATAAAGGGACGCGCGGGCTGGGCAACCTATAGCAGCTCGAAAGCCGCTCTGACCGCGATGAGCGAAGCGCTTCGAGAGGAACTTTTGCCATTGGGAACGCGCGTCACATGTCTGTCGCCAGGCAGATGCGCGACCGATTTGCGCAAGGTGCTTGCGCCTGATGAAGATCCCACGCAAATCATGCAACCCGAACATGTTGCAGATGTGATGACAACGCTGATGGGGGATGTTGGTCACTTTATTGATAGTGAAAACATCGTTGTAAGGCTGTAAGGTGCGTAAACTCCCTTTTGTCGCGGTTCGGCTGTTTGCGACCCTCGTCGCGGTCACGCTGTTCTATTTCGCATTTCGACCTGAAGCGATCTATGTCGGGGCGGTTGGTATCGGGGTCTATGCCTTTCTCGATTTGGCGGCCTATCCAATCTACGCCTATGTCAAATCCCTACTGATGCCAGCACCGCCGCCTGCGGCACGTCCGGTAAAAAAGCCGGCAAAGAAGCCTGCCGTGCCGGTGGAGAGCGAGCTTGAGGGGTTCTTGTCATTCGATCGGAAGCTCGACTTTATTATCTATTTCGATGCCCCGGCGGAGTCCGAGCATCAGGTGCTGATGTGGATGCCTGCCCTGCTGGCCTTGCGGATGAATTATGTGATCGTCTTGCGCCAGAAAACGTATTTGAAGATGTTCAAGGATCTCCAGCTCCCCGTCATCCTGATTCCGAATCTGAGCGATTTGCCAAAACTCTTGGAGACCGGGGCCAAACTTGTTTTTTATGTAAACAACGGAATGCGAAACACGCACATGGTTCGCGAAATTGATTTGACCCATATCCAGTTGCTCCACGGGGACAGCGATAAGCCCGCGAGTTATAATCCGATCAGCGTCATGTATGACTATCTGTTTGTGTCCGGGCAGCTGGCGATTGACCGCTATGCCCGGAACGGTGTCGAGATTCCGGACAAGAAGTTCAAAATTGTCGGACGGCCGCAATCGGACGGGGTCAAGACATATGACTCAAACGAAGCGTTCCTGAGCAAGCCTGTGAAGACCGTCCTCTATACGTGCACATGGGCTGGGTTTCAGGACGAGACAAATTTTTCGTCTATCCATTTGGCTCCGCAATTTATTGAGCACCTTCTGGACGAGGGATTCCGGGTTGTTTTCAGGCCGCATCCGAACAGTTATTCCAATCCGGCAGATGCTGCAATCATCGACGAGATTGTTGATCTTCTCAAAGCAAAATCTGCCGAAACCGGCCAGTTTCACTGTGTCGCCGCCCACGAAGCGTTCGGTCATGCCCTGACATCCATGACCGACTGCATCAACACCGCCGATATCCTCTTGAGCGATGTCAGCAGCGTGGTGTCCGATTGGCTGTATTCGGGCAACCCTTACATCATGATCGATACACGCTCGGACAAGCCAGCATTTCTGAAGGCCAATGAACTGGCAAAAAGCGGGTATTACATGGATACGAATTTGAACACGTTCAAAGACCTTATCGCCGGGATTTGCAAGACAGATCCGATGTGGGATGCCCGCGTCAAAATGCAGACTTATGCTTTGAACAAAGTGTCAGGCGAGGATCCACAGGAGACGTTTATAACGACCGTGCGCGACATCTTCGACCAGCACGAGGTGGCTGACGAGGCGACATAGCCGCCCGCGCGGTCTGTGGGTCCGGTCACCCGTGCCCTAGAATATCAGACTATGTCGCGGGATACAGCGTTGGCATTGACCTGATCTGCAATAGGTGGTCGTGAACCCGAGCCCGGATGAGAGCTGATCATGACACCAACCGCCCATCTGATACGTTTTGGACTGCCGGCCCTGTCGCTCTTTGCCGGGGTCCCTGCATCGCTTTTACGTGCCCTGCGCGCCGGGTTGGAGCGGGATGACATATCAGGCGTAATTGGCTGTTGTATCTGGGCTATGCGATTGAGATACCGGATCGGGTGTACGCGCACGACTGCCAATCCTGTGGCGTATTGCGACACCGAGGAGACCGCGCGCTATATCCATGACAGATTGCTCGCCCGTCCGGTGACGAACGCCGACAAGAATCTGGTCCATGTCGCCCATACGCTTTGGCGCGAATTGGGCCAAGGTGGCAAGCTTGCGGTGGTTATCCCGTTTCTGACGCGCCAACACTTACGCAAAAGCATGGAGGCATTTGTCACCGAGCGGACGGCCCGGTTCGCGGCCCTGAAAGCGAGCTTGCCGGTTTCCGATCTGCTTCGGATCGAGCGACATTCAGCGGCCAGTGCGGACGCGATATCGGATATCAAAACCCTGTTGCAGGCCGATCTGGAAACCGCTTCAGGCTCGGCCACGCGGCGGTTGGACATGGTTCAGTCGCAAGACAAGATTGACGCGCTTGTGGATGCGGTTCGTCAGCTTGAGCAGATTGAGCCCCGTGTCTTTGTCTGTGGCGATACATTGCGGCGCGCACTGACCTCGGGCGTCCTGTTTGATGGAGACCTCACCGCAGACCTCGGGCACTTTCTCCCTATTAGCGTCGAAACACTGGCGGATGTTTTGCCCAATTGGCAGATCGACACAGAGGCGACACAGACGGGGATGTGTGCCCTCACCTCCCCGGATGGGCTGACCGTCCGTCTCTGGCATCACACCGAAGAGAGCGGGGCGTTCGTCCGCCAAACCCGTTATCTTAAATGGAGCTATGGCTCAGACGATTTGCAAGACTTGCGCCTTCACAATCATACGTTCAAGCGGCTGTGCACCTCAAGCGTCGCCGAAGAGTATGGCCGGCTTACCGAGATTGATCATATTCTGGAGCGGACGGTTTTCGAGGCCGGAAATCTGTCTTTCAAACCCGACGAGGCGGGTGCTCCGATCTGGCTTGCCGAGATGCTTGCGGACGCCATCTCCACGCGCACCAGACTGGAAGCCACGCTCCTTATCGATCTCTTCCATGTCGCTTACGGACTTGATTATCGTCTCTATCTGCCTGTGTCTGACACGCCACCAGCAGCGGTTTGCACATATGTGTATGCGCCCCCTTCGGCCGAGCACCGCGATGATATTAAAACCGCAGACCGCTTGATCACCGACCGGATTGCAGGTCATTTTCAATCCTTCACCGCCAAGGCGACACGTCTTGATGCGGAGGCCGCCAAGACGGCCCTGATCGACACGAAACACCTTCTTGATGCGGCTGGCGTTCCATTCTTCCTTCTTGGGGGCACACTTCTGGGGGCCGTGCGAGGCGGGGACTTTATTGCCGCTGACTATGATATCGACATTGGTGTTTTTGATCGCGACACTGATGACCAACAGGTGCAGAAGATATTCAGCGGTTCAGAGGATTTTGACATCAAGGAGATTGTCGCGTCGCATCTGGTCAAGGCGATCCACAGAAACGGGGTGGAGGTTGATCTGTTCATTCATGATCGTATCGAGGGGGGCGAACGCCATAAAGGCCGCGTTCATGAGTGGTATAATCACCCTTTCGACCTTGTAGAGTTTGATTTTCTTGGTGGGCGCTATCATGTTCCGGCAGACTATCATTTATGGCTCGATGAGAATTACGGACATTGGGAAAAGCCGGTGCTGTTCTACAATGTGTCTTTTGATACGCCCAACCGGAAATATGTTACCGACACGGTGGACGGGCTCTATCATCTTGCAACCCAGATCCGCAAAGCGCTGACAGCCGGTAATCGCGGGGACTTTCTAATGGCGTCGAAGGCCTTGAGAACCGAGTTTGGACTGGATATCTTCGATTTGCCGGTTCTTGCGGATAAGCTGGGCTCGGGGCCGACTTAGGGGCATCTGGTAAAACGACTGGCTTCTGCTGAAAAGGACACTGATTTGATCAAGCGGCTCAAACAGGCAGCGCGGCGCGTCTTGCCGCGTCCAGATGGTCCGGTCGCCGCCTTCGAGCGGGCGCACTCGGCCCGGTTCTATGATCTCGATGACACTTTCCTTGTCTATATGGACAATCGCTTTCCGGACAGTTTCGATCAGGTTCTACGCTATGTGTCGTCGGGCTTCTTCCAGCCAGACAAAATGAGGTTGGTGTTTGGCCATTATCAGGCAAACTTCGATAGCATTTGCCGCCAATGTGATGAAAAAGGCATAGAATGGTTCTGTTTTGGGGCGCATCGGCATCTGCCGGATCTGTCGGGTCAGCTGGTTTTCTACCCGTTCAACTCCGCCTCGAATGCCCGGATTGTTGCCAATCGCACCTGCCACCACATCTTGCTCCTGCATGGAGAGAGCAACAAGCCTGCCAGCGTCAAACCCCTGGCGCGGCTTTATGACTATGTTCTGGTAGCAGGCGACATTGCCTGCGATCGGCTGATCGAGGGCGGCATCCTCACTCATGAGGATAAAAAGCGCGGCCGGATCATCAAAATGGGGGATACGGTGATCGGAGATTTTCGCGGCTTCGAACAGGCGAGCGAAACGTCTCCCATAAGGGCTCTGGGCTATTTTCCGACATGGGAAGGGGGCAATGACGAGGAGAACATGTCTTCGATCCCCGTGATCAAGCCGATCCTTCTGTCTACGCTCGAACGGTTGGGACTGTCGCATCTTGTCCTGAGGCTGCATCCACACACGGCCGTCAGGCTACACACCTATCGGTCCGATCTGGAAGACCTTATCCAAGCTGTGCTCGACAAAGGCTACAAAGTGGCTTGCGCGGTGAACGAGTACCCCACACAGCTCGAATACAGGCTGAAGGACACATACCCAGCGCTTGACTGGCACCAAGCCCATATCAGCGCGCCGAAGGCTTTGCACAGCGCGATTGTGGATGTGTCGGCTCTGGAAGCGGTTCTGGATGTCAAACAGATCCCCAATCTCGTCTATATCCCTCCAAATTGTCCCATTTCAGCGCCCGAGGCCTATTGGCGTTTGAAGTCCGGACATCACTTGTTTGGTCCTGTCAGCGCTCAGGATGTCCCCCCTATCGTGGCCGCAACGGCGGCGTATCGGGCTGCGCTTGTGGGATATCAGGATGCGCAATTGGCAGATCTGGCTCCGGCGGACCGCATGGAGTGGCTGCACGATTATGTGCGCGAAAACAGTTTCTGGTCCGGCACCGATCAAACCGCCTAGACCTGTTGCCAAAAAGCGAATATCGAACCATTGTTCATCCATAAGACAACCGAGCGTCTGTTCGCTTTTGTCCCGTTCGCTTTTGCCCCGTTCGCTTTGCAAGGATACCCGGCACAAAATGACGTTTACCGAAGCGAATATGGAGATCTACCAGACGCTCCGAGCGCCTTACACATGGGTGACATTTGCTTGGGAGGAGTTGCGCGACCGCTATCAGAGATCTGCTTTGGGCATGCTGTGGATACCCGTGTCATTTCTTCTCTTTGTTGGTGTCAAAGTCCTGGTGTTTTCAAAGCTGAACCAATCCGATATCGGGGCTTTCAGCATCCATGTCGTCATTGGGTACTGGATCTGGCAGACCCTGAATGCGTTTGCCATTGATAGTGGTCATGTCTTTGTCCGCGCGGGCGGGTATATCAAATCCTCCCCGCTCCCCTATTCGGTCTATGTCCTTCAAGCCCTGTTCCGCAATACGGTGCCATTTTTGTCAAACTTCCTGATCACGCTGGTCGTTTGCGGGCTGGCATCGGGGGGGCTGAGCGTGCATTTCCTATGGGTGTTTCCAGCCTATCTGGTCTTCTCTCTGAACGCGATCTGGCTGTTTTTTCTGGTCGGCATTATCGGCGCGCGTTACCGCGATATCGGTCATCTGATCCAGACCATGATGCGGGTGCTGTTTTTCATCACCCCTATTATCTGGATCCCGTCACAACTCGGGCGGACAGGCGAGTTAATCGCGCTGCTCAATCCTTTTGCCCATTACATCAATCTGGTCCGTGACCCTGTGGCAACTGGCAGTGTTCCCGTATTGAGCTGGCTCATTGTTCTGTCCATCACGGTGATTGGATGGGGTCTTGCCACCTTGGCTTACAGCCACAATCGCCGGAATATTGTCCACTGGGTGTAGGGCGCGCGGCCCATCTATCCGGTTTTCGTCAACATGAAGGCCCGATACGGGTAGTTGAAGTTCGACACTTTGTGAGTGGCATAGACAACAGGATCGGGCACGGGGCGCCCTTCCAATGTGACCTCAACAAGTTCGGCGGCGAAGTTCGAAAAATCAATCTTCGACAAGACCCGCTCCTGAAACATTGCGAGATTATAAATTCTCGCAAAATGTCCGGACTTTTTGCCGGGCAGAGAGGCTGTCGGGTCAAACAAACGGTTCTTCTCTTCGGTGGACCAATTCGAAAACTCGGCCAGATTTGTCATTTCGAGATAATCCCGGGCAATAAAGAGCGGCACGAGCACAAGCCGTCCGTCGGTCTTCAGAATGCGCTGGGCTTCGCGAATGAAGTCCATATCGGCAGAGCCTTGGAAATGTTCGAAGGCGTGATGGGATGATATGGCGTCGAGCGAATTGTCTTCGAGCGGGATGCTGGTCAGGCTACTCTCGACATAGTTGACATCGGGTCCGCAGCGCTTTTTTACGGCATCGCGAATTTCCATATCCTGTAAATGGGACTGCTTGGCTTTGAGCGTCCCGGCATAGGAGAAGCCGCCGCCCGCTGCATCGAGATACGACTCGAATGCGCGATCGCCGAGGAGCGAGAATGAGATGAACAGTTCCAGCTTTTTCTTATGGGCAAGGGGTTTGGCGATCTTCTCATGCCAGGGCAGATAATCGCGCAGAAACGCCTCGAAATCATCCATTTTCAGGTCAAGGTGCCGACACGTTACGTTTGGCAGGGCATTGTCAATCTCTTCAAGCGGCACGAAAAAGTGCTCCTGATAGAATTCGAGCGTACCTTCATAGGGATTGCCAACCATCTGGCCCTGCCCTTCCAGATCCGCGAGGATCTTCGAGATCTTGTTTACATAGAGACGCATCTCTTCAATCTTGGCTTTGGTGCTCATTCGGTCTTCTCCAGTATTCTCACAATCGGACATGCGCTTTAGGCCAGTTCCAGCACTCGCCGCACAGCCGAATCGGACTTGATGAAATTCACCCAATAGTACCGCGCAGGGCCAGTCAACATGGCGATGTCATAAAACGTTGCCGACATCAAAACTATCTTCAACCTTGGATTATTGCCTCTATTCGACGGTTACAGATTTGGCGAGATTGCGCGGCTGATCGACATCGGTGCCCTTCTCGACCGCGATATGATAGGCGAGCAGTTGAACCGGCACGGAATAGATCAGCGGGGCCACGAAATCTGCGCAGTCAGGCACGGTCACAGTGTAGGTTGGCGCATCTGCCGCCTCGGCCATGCCCTTGGCATCTGACAGCAAGACCACCCGTCCGCGCCGCGCAACAACTTCCTGCAAATTGGACAGGGATTTGTCGAACAGCCGGTCAAACGGCGCGACAAAGACAATCGGTGTTTCTTCGTCGATCAGGGCAATCGGGCCGTGTTTCAACTCGCCAGACGCATAGCCCTCGGCATGGATGTAGCTGATCTCTTTAAGCTTGAGCGCCCCTTCGAGGGCAATCGGATAATGGACGCCCCGGCCGAGATAGAGGACATCGCGCGCTTTGACGAGATCGCGGGCTAAAGCGGCAAATGCGGTGTCGAGCTTTAACGCTTCCCCGATCAGACGCGGCACCGCTTCGAGCGCGGCAACCAGCTCCTTCTCGTCTTTGCGGGTCAGTGTTCCTTTCGCTTTGCCGATGGCGAGCACGGTGCTTGCGAGCGCACACAGCATGGCGGTGAAGGCTTTGGTCGAGGCGACGCCAATTTCGGGACCGGCCAGAATGGGCAAAACGAAATCGACCTCGCGGGCAATGGTCGATGTGGTGACGTTGACGATGCCGGCTGTGTGCAGCCCCGCCTCTTTGCAATAGCGCAAGGCGGCCAGCGTGTCGGCTGTTTCGCCAGATTGGGACACGAAGAGGGCAAGCCCGCCGGGAAGAAGCTTCGGTTCGCGGTAACGGAACTCGGAGGCAATGTCTATTTTGACGGGCACGCCCGCAATCTGTTCGAACCAGTATTCGGCCACCATGCAGGCATAGTAAGACGTGCCGCAGGCGACCATCTGGATGCCTTTGACCTCGGCAAGATCCACTGCGCCGGTGTCGCCGAGATCAACGGTCTGGTCGATGGCGTTGATATAGTGGCCCAAGGTGCGGGCGGTGGCTTCAGGCTGTTCGAAAATCTCTTTCTGCATGAAATGGCGATAATTGCCCTTGTCCACCATGCCTGAGCCGGCTGGAACAAATGTTTCTGCGCGGACCACTTGTGCGCCGCTGGCGTCGAACACCTGAAAAGCGCCGCGATTGAGGACACACCAGTCGCCCTCTTCGAGATAGACCACGCGGTTGGTAAACGGCCCTACGGCCAGCGCGTCCGAGCCGAGGAACATGTCGCCGTCGCCAACCCCGATGACCAGGGGCGAGCCTTTGCGTGCGCCGATCAGCAGGTCTTCTTCGCCTTCGAACATGACGGCGATGGCAAACGCGCCCTCAAGTTTGCCAAGTGCTTTGTGGACGGCCTCTTGCGGGCTTGCGCCACCTGCCATTTCGGCGGCGATCAATTGCGCGATGGTTTCGGAATCGGTTTCGGTGACGCAGGCAAAGCCGCGCGCCGCCAGCTCTTCACGCAACGCGCGGAAGTTTTCGATAATGCCATTGTGGACGACCATGACGGGGCCAGCCATGTGCGGATGGGCATTGCCGACGGTGGGTTCGCCATGCGTCGCCCAGCGGGTATGGCCAATGCCGATCTGTCCGTTGAGCGGCTCGGCGGCCAGCACATCGCGCAGATTGGTTAGCTTGCCTGCTGCGCGCCGACGGGTCAGCTTTCCCGCCTCGAGCGTTGCAATTCCGGCGCTGTCATAGCCGCGATATTCAAGCCGCGCGAGCGCATCAACCAGGCTCGCTGCGACCGGGGCTTTGCCCAATATTCCAATTATACCGCACATATATTGTATCGCTCCGATCAGGGCTTGGTTTCGGGTTGTGTGTCATAGCCGTTTGGGTTGGCCGATTGCCAGTTCCAATGATCCCGGCACATCTCGTCTATGCCGCGCGATGCCCGCCAGCCGAGCAAGTCTTCGGCGCGCGCCGGATCGGCAAACATGGAGGCGACATCGCCCGCGCGCCGCCCGACCACTTCATAGGGGATGGCTTTGCCGCTGGCCTTTTCAAATCCTTTGACCATGTCGAGCACTGAATAGCCTGTACCCGTGCCGAGATTGACGGTGAATGAGCCGTCATGGCTGACCAGCCGGTCGAGCGCTTTGACATGGGCATCGGCCAGATCGACGACATGGATATAGTCGCGCACGCCGGTCCCGTCGGGCGTGTCATAATCATCGCCCATGACATTGAGGTGCGGGCGGCGACCGACAGCGACTTGGGCGATATAGGGCATGAGATTGTTCGGAATGCCGCGCGGGTCTTCGCCGATCCGCGTGCTGACATCGGCACCGACCGGATTGAAATAGCGCAGAATGGCGCATTGTAGCCCCTGCCCGCTCGACATGACATCGCGGAGTAGGTTTTCGACCGCAAGCTTGGTCTGGCCATAGGGATTGGTCGGGGCGAGCGGGTGGTCTTCGGTCAGCGGCAAGCTTTGAGGCACACCGTAGACGGTGGCGCTTGAGGAGAAGATAAACCGGCTGACGGAGGCGGTGGTCATCGCGCGGAGTAAGCTGTGACTGCCGAGGACATTGGCGTCATAATAATCGAGCGGCTTTTCCTGCGACTCGCCAACGGCTTTGAGCCCGGCAAAATGGATCACGGCTTGGCAGTTATGCTCGGTCAGGATGCGGGTGACGAG
>CALLCD010000270.1 GCA_938049795.1 uncultured Hyphomonadaceae bacterium
AAACGGCTCGCCATTTGTCTTCTCCGCCCAGAGAGACATGCGCACCAATAGAAATCCTTGCAGGATACAGAAGTAAATCCACTTCATCCGATTGGCCGCAGGGTCGTCGGTGCTGCGCAATTCGAACAGGTCCGGGGTCAAGGCATAGAGAAACGCATCACCGATAAAAACATACACATAGGCCGCAATCAGAGGCCAGTAAAACGCATGCCACGGATGGCGCGACAGAAGCGCATCGGACCTGTTGATGGCCTCCATCAGACGAGCCCAACCTGCGCGAGCGCATCCGCTTGGCGATTTGCGAGAGCGGTTTCGGAGAAGCCGTCAAGGCTCTGCTCGAACAATTGGTGGAAGTTGAGCTCCGCCCCAAGCCGCAAATACGCCGCGCCGAGCCCGATAGCCGCACGGTCCATAAAGACAAATTCACGCGGGATTTTGACCGGCCCTTTCTCCTTGAGCAACTGGCGCACGCGGAAGGCTTCTTTTCGGCCATAATCACCGGGTTTGACGCCGTCGGCAATCGAGCGGACACGGTCGTCAATCAGCGGGCCATAGATGAAACCCGCCCAGACATTCAGCACTTCAACGAGATCTTTGGAGAGATTTTCAAACCCCCAAATCTCGTAAGCGGCATAGGTTCCATCAAAATCATCCGCGAGCAGCGCTTTGTAGAGCGCGACGACACCGGCCACGAAACGGGGTGGAAAAATGCGAATACAGCCGAAATCGAGCAGATTGACGCCGTTTCCGCCATCGGTGAGCTGGTAATTGCCAAGATGCGGATCACCATGAATCACGCCATAGGCATTCATCGGCCCCCACCATGTCCAGAACAGTTTTTCGGCAATGCCATTGCGCGTGGCCGCGTCCGCCCCCTCAAATGTCTCAAGCGGCTGGCCGTCGGACCAACTCATCGTCAACAGCCGGCCCGTGGAAAGCTCCGGCACAGGCTCGGGCACGGCGACAAAATCTTTGTCCGCCAGCATCAGCCCGTAAAGCTTCATTGCCTTGGCCTCACGCTCATAATCGAGCTCTTCGCGCAAACGGGCGGCAATTTCAGTGACCATATCGCTCGGATCAATCGAGCCATCCATGCGCTGGAACAGGCCAAGCATGGTGTTGAGCTGGCCGACATCGCTTTCAACCGCGCTCGACATGTCCGGATATTGCAGCTTGCACGCCACCGTGCGGCCTTCCAGCGTGGTCGCTTTGTGGACCTGTCCGAGCGAGGCGGCATGAGCAGCCTCGCGCCCGAATTTATCGAATTTGCTCTGCCAGTCCGCGCCCAGCTCGGCCCGCATCCGGCGCTTGACAAAGGACCAGCCCATAGACGGCGCTTCGGCCTGCAAAGTGGCCAGTTCGGCGGCATATTCGGGCGGCAGAAAATCGGGCACGGTGGAGAGCATCTGCGCGACCTTCATCAGCGGCCCCTTGGTTTTACCCAGCGCATCGGCGAGGGCACGGGCGGCTCTCGCATCGCCCTCATCGCCGCCAAACAGCCGGTTCGCCCCGATAGCGAGCGCCGCGCCGGAGAGGTTCGCGCCAACTTTCGCCGTGCGGCCAAGCCGTCCGGTCAGCCGGTTACGCTCGCGATCTGTCGGATTGGCCATATCGTCGCTTTCTAACAGTAGGACAGTGAATATAGGGTCGATCCGCCCAATTTACCGCGATTTCCGAAAACTTTATGATCTTTCTGTCTAGCCCGAACAATTGCCGCCGCCCAACACGCAAAACTCGGCACACCAGCGATGATTGAGACTGACGGGTTTCGCCGTCGCTTCGGCCAGAGTATTGCCCATGTCGAACGCCTCGTCATAGGCGAGCAGGGTACACGGCATCACGCTCGCCTGCGCCGCGCCCTTCTTGCGTACGACCATGCGTTGGCTCGCGCACATCATGCTGGCTGGGTCCACATCAAGGATCGACCAACAGGCCGTGGTGATCTCAGGCGGCATATCAGCGGCCGTCATCTCCGGAAACAGGACAAGTTGCGCGGTATCTGCCGGATCAATCGTAAGCCCAAGCCGCGCAATCAGCGCCCCATACCCCGCCCGCGCGGTCGCCTCATCCTCATGCAAGACCTGACGACCCGCAATCGCAGCCGCAAACCCGTGCTCAGCGAGCCATGACAGGCCCTTAATGGCGGTCTGATAGCTGCCCGCCCCACGCTCGGCATCGTGCAGCGCCTCGCCATGATGATCCATCGAGACGCGCAGGATAAACTGGCCGGAAAACCGCTCTTTGAGCGCCAGAAGCCCCTCGCGGATCCGCCGCCGCATCATCGGCTGCATCGCATTGGTCAACAGCAATAGCCGGTGCCCCGGCGTCAGGATCGCGTCCATAATCGCCAGAATGTCCGGACACATAAACGGCTCGCCGCCCGTAATCCCGATCTCTTTTGACCCCTCTCCGAGCGCATCCACCTCGTCCAGAAACGGCAACACGTCAGACAGCGAGAGATAGACCAGCCGGTCATTTTTCGGCGAACTTTCAATATAGCAGTTCTCGCAGGCAATATTGCACAATGTCCCCGTGTTCAGCCACAAGGTCTGCAAGCCATGCCACGGCACATGCGCACGGCTTTCGCCCTTGGCGGTGCGTCGCGAATCGGAAAAGGGCGCGGGGGTAAGGTCAGTGATCGTCATACACCCTATCTAGCCCGCGCTCCGGCAAAACAAAACGGCGCTTGGGCAGATATATCAGAAAGTTGATCCCCTGCTCGGGCAAGCGGACGCAAGCACGAGACAGGGGATCAGAGAGCCAAACCGCCTAAAACAGCAAGCCTAGAACGCGTAGACAACCGAAACACGGGTCGCCGTGTCCGTGCGGACAAACCCGTCCGGCGGATTGGTGTCGTTACGCACCTGAAACGAGACACGGCCCGAGATTTTCTCGGTCAATTGCGCCGTAATCGCCGCCGTATTGATCGTCTGGGTCGATGTGTCCGTCCAGATCACGTCCGTATCATTGGTGAAGGTCACATTCTCATTGAAATCATAAGCAAAGCGCGAGGAGCCACGGATCGCAAAATCATTGGCGGTAAAGCCCGGCGTAATGATAGCCGGCGTCGGAATGCCAATACCAACCACATCGGCCACCTGACTGCGCCGATAGCCAGGTGCAACCTCGACCGCCCAGGTCAGCGGCTTCTCCTTGAAAAGGTGATAGCCAGCACCAACCCCGACAAAGAGCCGCGAATCAAAGCCCGAAAACTGGTCTTCCTCATAGGACACATTGCCGAACCCATAGATCCGATCGGTGAAATCGCGCTGCGCCTGCCCGCCGACATACCAGCGATTGCGATTGTCCACGCCGTCAACCTGACCAAAATCATAGCCGCCTTCGACGCTGACTTTCCACGGGTCAAAATCCTTGGCGAGCTTGAGCCCGATGCCGACATCGACCGTATCGGTGTTGCCCGTCGTGATGCCTGCGCCAAGATTGCCCTCGCCCGACCAACCATCGGTCCAACCGGCCGATTGTGCGGAGGCTGTGCCAGCGAGCGCCAGCCCAAAAATAGCTGCAATAAATGTCTTCATGTGTGTTCCCCTTCAGGGTTTCGTCCAAACCATATCCGCCAGATCAGCCAAACCGCCCCCGCGCCCGACCCTGCTGTTCTGACAGATCGGGCGCACTAGGCCCGCGCTGGCCTGAACGCAATGTGAAACCGCTTCTCCGGTGTGCAGATTTCGCAATTTGCGGCAAATCCGTCACACCTCATCCCGCCTGAAAAGGCTTACCGATTTACAAGTCTGCCAGCCGGACTAAGGTGACCCCACACACAGATGAGGGAACAGATATGGCCGATCCGCAGGCAAGCAGCAAAGCAACCGGACCTTTGGCCGGGGTGAAAATTCTCGACATGTCGAGCGTCGTCCTCGGCCCGTTTGCGACCATGATTTTCGGTGATCTGGGCGCAGAGGTCACCAAGATCGAACCGGGCAAGGGCGACATGATGCGCTATGCCGGCGCCTCTCCAACCGGCGATTTAGGCCCGATTTACACCAATTTGAACCGCAACAAGGCGTCGGTCCAGCTGGATGCGAAAACCGGACCCGGAAAAGCGGCCCTCATCGAACTGATCAAAGAAGCGGATGTCTTGTTCACCAATGTCCGGCTGGCGGGCATGGCGCGGCTCGGGCTCGACTATGACGCCGTCAAAGCGATCAATCCGGCAATTGTCTACGTCCATTGCGCAGGCTTTGGCGCGGACGGCCCCTATGGCCAGCGGCAAGCCTATGATGACCTGATCCAGGCCGCGTCCGGCTTTGCGCATTTGAACACACTGCGCGACGGCTCGGCCCCCGCCTATGCGCCCTCCCTCGTCGCCGACAAAACGGTCGGGCTTTTTGCCACTTATGCGACCATTGCCGCGCTCTTTCACCGTGAGCGCGCAGGCGTCGGCCAATTCGTCTCTGTGCCCATGCTCGAAGCCTTCACCTTCTTCAACATGGTCGAAAACCTCTATGGCGAGACGTTCCTGCCCGGCAATGGCAAAGTCGCCTA
>CALLCD010000271.1 GCA_938049795.1 uncultured Hyphomonadaceae bacterium
TGTCTCGCAAATCAGATTGTCACGCCCGAGCCTGAAAGAAGTCTGTGTGCTTCGGCTCTCGGTGACATAGCGAAGACAGGCGCAACGACATGACGGCTTTGAAGGCATGTACCAGTGGCGATCTCTTGGCCGAAATCAAGATCGGATTGACCAACAGCTTTGCCAATGCGGCTGCGCAGGCAACCCCTTACTCTTACTGGATTGCCAATAACGTGCTGCCCGCGCCCGTCGCCGCTGGCATTTGCGCCTTGCCATTTCCGGCCCCTGCGCTTGATGGCATCTCGGGAAAGCGTGAGGTCCACAATGCGACGCGGACCTATTTTGACCAGCCCTGCCAGAAAGCCCATCCGCTAACAGCGGCGGTCGCCGAAGCCTTTCAATCGGCCGAGATTACGTCGCTGATCGAGACGCAGTTTGGCGCAGCGCTCGAGGGCACATATTTGCGGGCGGAATTTGCGCAGGATGTGGACGGGTTCTGGCTCGAGCCGCATTCCGATCTTGGCGTCAAGAAATTCACCCTCCTGCTTTACCTCTCGGATGATCCAAGACATGCCGGCCTCGGCACCGATATTTATGACGCGGACAAAACCCATATCGGCACCAGTCCATTTGCGCGCGGGACGGGCATGATCTTCGTTCCGTCAGACCAGACCATTCACGGTTTTGAACGTCGTCCGATTGAAGGGGTCCGCCAATCGCTTATTATCAATTATGTCAGCGATGCATGGCGCGCGCGCGAGCAGCTTGCTTTCCCTGACAGCCCCGTCGGGCGCTGAGCCGGTCACGCGGACATGATAGAGCACATCGTCGCAGAAGATCCTGCCAGACATGCAGAGGGCATCGAAGCGCTGTATGATCTAACCTTCGGGCCGGGGCATTTTGCAAAAACGGCTGAACGCCTGCGCGAGCACAATCACTCCTTGCCGGAGCTTAACCGTGTTGCCATAGGGCGCGATGGTGCGATTGCGGGCGTCGTCAGGCTGTGGCCGGTTAGGGTGGAGACGGGCGGGCTGGCACTGTTTGTCGGGCCGGTTGCGGTGCAGCCGGAGTATCGCGGCGCGCGGCTGGGTCTTGATCTTTGTCGTCTGGCACTTGAAGCGGGGCACGAGGCGGGCTGGACAGGGGCGATTATAATTGGTGCGCCGGACTATTTTTCGGCTTTGGGGTTTGCGCGGGTTGCCCCCGATCAACTGGTATTTCCCGGACCACAGGATATGAGCCGTGTCATGGTGCTCGATCTAACCGATGCGCTTTGCCGCTATCACGGACGAATAATTCCGCACCGCTTGTATGGTAGTGGTGGACAATTTGCGTAGGCGCAGTCTAGGGTCTCCCAATATTATTGTCTCGTCTAACCATGGCCGCTGTCTGGTATGAACCTTCAACTGCTCAAACGAATCGAAGGCACCCTCTGGGCCTGGATGTCTTTCGTTATGCGGCGTCCGGTCATGATGGTCTCTGGCCTCGTCGGACTGGCGCTTATCGGCCTCCTTCTCGCGATCAATGGACTGGGCGTAAACTCGGACACATCGCGCATGGTGTCGTCCAAGCTTGACTACCGGCAAGCACAAATCGACTTTGAAGCGGCATTCCCGAAAGAAGAAATCCGCGTCGCGCTTATTATTCGCGCGCGGAGCGATGACGAAGCGGACGCTTTTGCAGAGGAGATCTCTACTGTCCTCCGTGGCCGTACGGATGTGGTGACGGATGTGTTTGCGGCGACCGCTGATCCGTTTCTGGTCGAGAACGGCCTTCTTTTTCTCGACACATCGGAGCTTGACGAATTGCTCGGCGGGGTGACGGCAGCTGCACCGATCCTGAAACGCCTCGGCAGAGAACCGGATATGGCGCGGCTTTACCTGTCGCTCGCTGACGCCATAGAGCCGCTGGAGCCGTCGGAGACCCCGGCGGACGCCCTGATTCGCGCGATGGATGCCGTGTCTGAAACGGTCGAGCGCCGCAAAGCGGGCGTCCCTGAACCCCTATCATGGCAGGCGATTTTCAATCCGCAGGACGAGGAAGAAGGCGAGGGTGCGGTCGAGGTCGAGCAGATTCACCAGCGTATCATCTCGATTACACCTGTGCTTGACCTCTCACGCCTGCAACCGGCGCGACCTGCGGTGCTGGCGATCAATGAAGCCATCAATGACGTGGTTGCAGCGAGCGAATTTGACATCACGGCGTCAATCACCGGCAACGCTGTTTTACGCACTGAAGAATTGGCAAGCGTCACCGAGGGGATTGGCTTGTCGCTGGCTTTGTCCGTCTTGTTCATTATCGTCTTGCTGATGATTGCGCTTCGCTCGGCGGTGCTGGTGGCAACGTCTATTCTAGGCCTTGTGATTACGATCCTGATTACGGCGGGGTTTGCGGCGCTGCTGTATGACACCCTGAACCTCGTCTCGGTCGCCTTCATGGTTCTTCTGGTCGGGCTGGGCATTGATTTCATGATCCATCTCGCGCTGCATGTTCAGGAGGAGCGCACAATCGGGCGGCCATGCCGGTCGGCCTTGTTCCAGTCGAACCGGCATATTGGCGCCGCTCTGGCTCTGTGTGCGCCAACATCCGCGATTGCCTTCTTCGCGTTTGCGCCAACACAATTTACCGGCATGACGCAGCTTGGCATTGTGTCAGGCTTCGGGGTGCTGGTCGCTTTTGCGGTTGCTGTGACTTTGTTGCCGGCCGCGCTGGCGCTCTTGCCACCCAATTCCGGTGTTCGGCTCAAGAGCGGCATGCCGGACTACTACATGTCCAAGCTGTCCATTGAAGGTCCGTGGCAGTCGCGCGTGGCGATGGCGACCATTGCGCTCGGCTTTTTGTCAATTTTCCTTCTGCCCTATGTTCGTTTTGATGCGGACCCGATGGCCCTGCGCGATCCTGAGGCGGCCTCGGTCAAAGCGTTCAATCTCCTTTTCGATGATGAAGACACCCAGCCCTATAATCTCTCGCTTCTTCTGCCAGATGAGGCGGCGGTGGCGGAGATGACCCCCAAGCTTGAAGCGCTGGCCGAAGTGCGCCGCGTTATTGGTCCGGCCGATCTCGTGCCCGAGGATCAGGAGTATAAGCTCGAAGCAATAGATTTTGCTGCGTTCGGGCTCGAAAGCGTGTTTGGCGAAGAGACCCTGATTGCCGAAACGGTGCTGGCGGCGGGCTATGGACGGCTCGAGGCGGCGCTCGCCGAGCTTGACCACCCAAGCGCGGTGCGGCTGTCCGAGGCCCTGGCCGAAGTCCAGATGGCAAGTGCGGCAGACCCGGCCTACACCGCAGAGATCGAGCGCGATATTTTCCATTTCTGGGGCCAGCAATATGACCGGCTGGAGAAGCAGATCTATCCGCAGGAAATCGTCTTTGACAGCTTGCCAGAACTTCTCAGCAGCCAGTTTGTCGCCGCAGACGGGCGGTTACGGTTGCAGATCGAACCGTCCGAAGACTTGCGCGATAAAGAAGCGCGCAGCCAGTTTGTCGAGGCCGTCCGTGCTGTGGCCCCTCAAGCGGCAGGCTCAGCGCGAAGTGTTCTGGAGTCGGGCAGGGTGATCTCGCGTGCGATGGTGATCGCCATTGTCTGCGCATGGTTTGCTGTGGCGGGGCTGTTGATCATGATCCTGCGCGACAGATTGCTGGTTTGCGTGATCTTGTTGACGCTGCTGCTCGCCGGAGTGCTGACGGCGGCCATGTCGGTGGTGATTGGCGTGCCGTTCAATTTTGCCAATGTCATCGCTGTGCCGCTTCTGGTCGGTGTGGGGGCCGATAGCGGCATTCATTTGGGCATTAGAGCGCGGCGGACGCGTGATCCGAGCGAGATCTACGAGACATCAACACCCAGAGCGGTGTTTTTCAGTGCCATTACAACCGTTTGCTCGTTTGGCACGCTGATGCTGTCAGCCCATCGGGGCGTGGCGAGTATGGGAATTTTGCTCACGATTGCGATTGGATTCACGCTGATTTGTACGATTCTGGTCCAGCCTTGGCTTTTGGCCGTGTTTGACCGTACCCGGGCGACTGACTGACCGACAGGTAATCAACTGTAAAATGACAGAGTGTTATCTTTCCTTCAGGATTTGTCAGGCATATTATCCACAAATGTCCTGCTATTGAGGTCGCAAGATCCTGGAGTCCGTATTGAATTACTTAAAATCGCGTTTCGTATTTGCCGGATTTGCGCTGGCTTTGGCTATGGGTGCGCCCCATCCAGGCGCTGGCGTGCATGCGGAAGAGACTGTGGTCGCCGCCGAGGATGCTGGCGCGCCGGACAAATTTGTCTCGGATCTGCTCGATGAATTGCGGCAGATCAATGCCAGCGATGAAGACGGGAAGGATGGCAAAGTGCGCGAGGCCTTGGTGCGCAATATGGCCGTACCCCAATTGCAGCGCTATCTGATCGCAGGTGACATAAAACGGTCTGCAACCGACGAGCAAGTTGTTGAATATAATCAACTTTTTTCAGAATATATTTCAGCGGCAATTGGCGATTCGATCGACCGGCTCGTCGATCGCCGGATAGATATTGCCACCACAACCGAACGTCGCCCCGGCGATTATGTGGTTCGCTCGAAAGTCTTTTCTGATGCGGGCGAGGAGCGCGCTGTGCTCGACTGGCGCATTCGGGACCGTCGCGGCAAGCTGTTTTTGACCGATTTTTTTATCGACGGCCAATCATTCATCGTTGAGCGGAAGGCGCAGTTCACGGTCTTGGTCCGCAATGGTGGGTTTGATGCTCTGTTGGAGCATATGAATGACGTAATCGCCGACGGGGCATAGCTGCACGCGAACGCATTCAATTATCTGCTTGATTTTCGGCTGTATTGACGCGGGAAAACTGTCCGTTCAGGCCGGATCGCAATGTGAGCGTGGGTCCGACAGCAGCCGCAACATCCCGATAGCGTCTTCGGCTTCCTGCATAACTAATGGCGTTTCGGATTTACAAAAATCGAGCCATGCCTCATGCTCTTCATCTGTTGGCTGCAGCTGGAGCAGAGCCATCTCTAATTGTTGATTCATAAATCCGATGGTTTTTTCCAGCGTCTGTAATTGCAGCGTCCATTCATTCCGGAAAACGGTTTGAGCGGTCGGCTGTAACAGGGGATAAATTTTTTGCTCCATATGAAAATCTTACAACTTACAGAATAAAAAAGCAACTGTAAACGTATAAAAATCACCTATTAGGCGATAAATGCTGGGGATCTGGGCTCCATACTCGCCTCGATTGTCTATGGTTCTGAGCCGGTTTTGGACGCGTTTTCGGGCTGTTTGCGCTCGATTTCCAATTGCCTGATTCGGGCCTGATAGACCGCAGGCATATCCGGCGAGGGCGCAACGCTCATCTTCAGCCGCTCGATCACACCATCTGCGCTGGGGTGATTCCCGTCCGCCGCAACAACGCGGCCAACCGTATTTGTCACCGCCGCCAGAACATTCTTCCGATTCCAGAACTCGTGCCGCCAGACAATATAGGGACCAGACCAGCCCACCAGCTGCGTCTCCACCCGATAGCGCTCGGGAAACCGCAGACTGCGCAGATAAGAGCCATCCTTGAAGACCACCATCGGCGTCCAGTCCTGTTTGCGAAGCCCGCGCCAGAGGCCCGTTTCGATCATCCAGTTCATCAGCACAATGTCGGTAATGGCAAAATAGCGCGTATTGGTCATGTGCTGGAACATGTCATGATCGGTGATCCAGACGCGGAAATTCATCCGGTGACGGGCGTGAATGTCGGCATAGGTTTTGGAGAAGGCCGTTCGGATATAGAGGATCAGCAGCCGGAGGATGAGGGTCATAATGTGTCAGCTCCAATTGGGAAGGGCGGTCAGGCGCGCGGGGTGGACCACCAGGATTGCAGGCTTGAGCCAATGGCCGTCATCACCTCGCCAATCGCCGGAGAGACGCGAAAAGCGATCATGGCGGTGCCTTCAAGAGCTGTGTCCTTCTCAGGGTCAATCGGCCAACGTGCGCCGGTGACATAGCCCTCGGCAAGATCGGACAGATAAGCGCCGAACTCGACCTCGCGTTCATCGCGGAAGAGCGGCAGCCAGACCAGAATTTGCGCTTTGGGCCAGCGCCGCAACGCACGCGGCATCCAATCGGCGAGCGTGTCCATATCGGCCATAGTCTCATAGCTTGGATCAATCAGAACGCACATAGTCTCGCCCGCGCGGGGGGCCAGTTTCAGTGCGCTGGCATAGCCATCCGCGCGCTTGGCCTGCACGCGTGGATCGTCCTTGACCACATTGTGGAGCGCGTCATATTCCTGCGGGTGTTTCTCGAACAGGACGAGCCGATCTTTCTCCGTCAATAGGCTGGACGCCAGAAGCGGTGAGCCGGGATAAGCGGCGACGCCCGCTTCCGTGACCGATTTCAGCCACGGCCGCAAAGGGCGCGGCGCACTGCCATCCATCATCGCCAGCACACCATCCTTTGCCTCGCCGGTCTTGCGGGCCTGTTTGCCCATCAGATCATATTGTCCACGACCTGAATGGGTCTCGACATAGAAGAGTTTGTGCCGGGCCGCGACGAGTTGGGACAGCGCCGTGTGAAGCACAGCGTGTTTGAGAACGTCGGCGCGGTTTCCGGCGTGAAACCCGTGTTGATAGGACAGCAAAGCGCTAGTCCGCCGCAGCGAGAGAAGCGTCGCGCGCGGCTTTGAACTCGTTGCCATCATACCATTGCGGCCAGTCATCCGAAGCGGCAATGTCGCGTCCGAGCGTAAACAAGGTTTGGACTTCCTGCTCGATGCCCGACATATCCCAGCTTGGATCATATTCGTCCGCAGGCTTGTGATAGCGCTGGGCGGTGTAGACCTCGGCAAAGGCCCGTCCCGCCGCTTCGCCGCCGTCGATCTTGTCGAGACCGGCATCGGCATAGAGCATGGGCACACCTTTCTTGGCGAAGGACACATGGTCAGAGCGGTAGAAGTAACCGGCCTCTGGTGTTGGGTCCGGAACGATGACGCGGTTGTCCGCTTCGGCAATGGCTTTGAGCCGGTCTTCAAGCTCGGACGCGCCATAACCAACGACGACCACATCGCGCGTCTTGCCAATCGGCAGCACGGCGTCAATGTTCACACCCGCCACAATCTTGTTGAGCGGAACAGTGGGGTTTTCGGCATAATAGGCCGAGCCGAGCAGGCCGGACTCTTCGAGCGTCACCGAGACAAACAGGACCGAACGGTCAAGCTCCTCGGCCATCATGGCTTCGGCAATCTCAAGCGTGGCGGCGGAGCCTGAGGCATTGTCGACCGCGCCGTTGAAAATCTGGTCTTCGTAGAAATCTTCACCCGGCGCGCCGGTTTTGTCGCCGGATTTCTTGCCGATATGATCCCAATGGCTGACATAAAGCATGTATTCGTCTGGCTGTGTGCGCCCGGGAATAACGCCGACGACATTGTGGCTCTGGAGCCGTTTCATGCCTTGGGTGATGGTGCCCGACGCGGTGAGCTCGCCCATATCCTGATAGGTAAAGCCAGGCTCGGCGGCGGCCTGTTTCATGGCTTCGAAATCGAGACCGGCCTCAGCGAACAGGTTGAGCGCCATCTCATTGCTTATCCAGCCTTCCAGCAATGTCCGGTCCTCACCGGCATCAGGGCGCACAAGATCGGGCTGCCCGCCTGACCAGGAGTTTGACACGACATCCCAGCCATAAGAGGCCGGAGCCGTCTCGTGGATCACAATCGCGGCGGCGGCACCTTGACGCGCGGCTTCCTCGAATTTGTAAGTCCAGCGGCCATAATAGGTCATCGCACGGCCATTGAAGCGGGCCTCTTCGGGGGCGGCATAACCCGGATCATTGACCAGCATGACGACGGTTTTTCCGGCAACATCGAGGCCGGCATAATCGTTCCAGCCATATTCAGGCGCGACGACGCCATAGCCGACAAACACCATCTCCGAATTGTCGAAGGAGAGCGTGGTTTCGGTCTGCCTTTTCGACCAGATGACGGCGTCGGTGCCGAGGGCCATCTCGGTCTGGTCTGCGCCATTGCTGACGGAGAAGCCGGACTTGGCCGTGTCGAGGGTCAGTTCGACCATATCGACGGGCTGCAAATAGCTGCCATCGGCGGCGCCGGGCTGGAGGCCGATGCGGGCCATTTCAGCGGCAATCCAGCGCGCCGACGCTTCGCCAGCCTCTGTGCCAGGGGCGCGGCCTTCGAAAATATCGTCCGACAGGGTCTCGATCCGTGTCGCAATTTCAGCACCGGAAATGGCAGCGCTTGTGCCGCTGGGCAAGGGCAGCAAGAGGCCGTCTGCGCTGGCGCTTGGCGTTGCACTTGGCTCGGTGCTGGACGCAGGTGCGGCGGCGGTGTCTTCGGTTTGCTCAGGGGCCGAACCACCACACGCGGCCAGCAAGGCGAGGGCGCTTAGCGCCATTGTCAATCGAATCATGGATATCCTCCGGAATGTCACTTGGGTAAAGTTTGGCATGACCGCCCGCTTGCTTCAACAGCCAGACTGCCGCAATCGTAGGCTTTGCAGCAGAAGGACACGCGATTGACATGACCGAAACCTTGCGCGCGCTCGAGCAGGATATTCGCGCCTGCACGCTTTGTAAGGCCGAGATGGGCTGCGCGCCGAAGCCGGTCTTAAGCGTGTCCTCAACCGCGAGAATACTGATCGCAGGCCAAGCGCCCGGCAATCTCGCCATGCAAAGCGGCAAACCGTTTTCCGATCCGTCTGGCGTGCGCCTGCGCGACTGGATGGGCGTTGACGAGGCCGTCTTCTATGATGCGAGCCGGATCGCAATTGTGCCGATGGGGTTCTGTTTTCCGGGCTATGACAAGACCGGCTCGGACCGGCCACCGATGAAACGCTGCGCCGAGGTCTGGCGCGCAAAACTGTTGGCCGAGCTACCCAATATCGAGGTGACGCTACTTGTCGGCAGCTATGCTCAGACATGGCATCTTGGAAAACGTAGAGCGCGGACCTTGACGGAGACAGTGCGGCAATGGCAGATATACAGAAGTGAGGGTGTGTTCACTTTACCGCATCCCTCCTGGCGCAACACTGGATGGCTAAAGAAAAACACATGGTTCGAGACAGAGACACTTCCCGCCCTAAAAAGCGCTATATTGCAGGCTTTGTTGGCCTCGTCCTGATTGGCATGTGGGTCGCCGCGTGTGGCCCGACGCGCGGACATCTAAGCGCGCTAAATCTACAGGAGCCGATTATGGAAGCGTTTGACGCCGAAGCGAACACATTCACGAGCTTCGATGGGGCTGAATTGGGCCTGACAGTCTGGCAGGCCGAAGGCGAGGGCGAGCCGGACTATGTGGTCGTCGGCGTACATGGCATGAATGATTATGCCGCCGCGTTTGAATATGCTGGCCCGTATTGGGCCGCGCGTGGGGTGACGACATATGCCTATGACCAGCGCGGGTTTGGCCGGTCGGTCGGGCGCGGTAAATGGCCCAAGGAAGAGTTGATGCGTGAGGATCTGCGCGCTGCCGTGCGTGTGGCCCGCCAAGCCCATCCTGACGCCACGCTGACTGTGGTTGGTATTTCGATGGGCGGCGCGGTGGCGATGACGGCGTTCGGGTCTGATACTCCGCCTGCGGGTGTGGATCGGCTGATCCTCTCGGGTCCGGGCCTGCGCGGCTGGGGCGGTTTGCCGTTTCACCATCGCGCTAGCCTCTGGGCGTCCACCAAGGTTCGCCCTGGATGGATTGTCGTGCCGCCAAAATTTGCGGTGCAGAAGATCACCCCGTCTGACAATTACGACATGCTGGTTCAGCGCGGACGTGACCCGCTCAATACATTCGACAACCGGATAGATCAGGTCTACGGCGTCGTCTCGGTGATGGAGAACGGGCATAAATCCGCGGGCCGACTGCCGCCGAACACGCTGATGCTTTATGGCGCAAAGGACGACATTATCCCCGAGCCCTTCATGCGCCGGACGGCCCCCACGCTCGCCCCGCATGTGCGCACGGCCTATTACGAAAATGGCTACCATATGCTGATGCGCGATCTGCAACATGAATTGGTGCTTGAGGACCAGTTCGCTTTCATGCGCTCGGCCGAGGCGGATCTTCCGTCCGGCGCGCCGCCAATCCCCTGGGCGCCGTAACGATTGCGGCTGGCAAAGCGGTCACTCTTCGCTTGCTTGCCGGGGAGGGTTATGACAATGGAAGGCCAGTTTCTGACCAGATATTGCGTGGGGCGTTACTATGTTCGATCATTCTTCCTTTGATGGCCATGAAGATGTTCATATCTTTCACGACGAGGCGAGCGGTCTCAAGGCTGTAATCGCCATTCACTCGACTGCGCTTGGCCCTGCGGCGGGCGGATGCCGGATGTGGAATTATACGTCCGGCGACGCGATGGTGACCGATGCGCTGCGGCTCTCCCAGGGGATGAGCTATAAAAATGCGATGGCCGGTCTCCCGCTTGGTGGCGGCAAGGCTGTGATCTGGGGCAATGCGCACACGGACAAAAGCCCCGAACTGTTTCGCGCCTTTGGCCGCGCTGTCGAGAGCTTGCAGGGGCGCTACTGGACGGCCGAAGATGTCGGGCTGAGCCCCGAAGATCTCGCTGCGGCAGCCGAAGAGACGAAATATGCCGCCGGTCTCGAAAATGGCGTGGCGGCGAGCGGCGACCCGAGCCCCGTCACAGCCCTCGGCGTCTATCGCGGCATTCTCGAAACGGCAAAGCGCGCCTTCGGCTCGGATGATCTCAGCATGCGGACGATTGCCGTTCAGGGCGTCGGTCATGTTGGAAGCGATGTCTGCCGCCATTTGGCCAAGGCGGGCGCGAAACTGTTTGTTACGGACGTCAATGAGCCAGCCCTGCGTCAGATCTCCGAAGAGACAGGCGCGACCATTGTGTCGCCCAATGACATCTATGATCAGCCCATGGACATTTTCTCGCCCAATGCGCTTGGCGCAATCATCAATGATGAGACGATCGGGCGGCTATCGGCCAAAGTGGTTGCAGGCGGGGCGAACAATCAGCTGGCGACCATCGATATGGGCGAGAAGCTCCGTCAGGCGGGCATTCTCTATGCGCCCGATTATGTCATCAATGGTGGCGGGATCATCAATGTCGCCGCCGAGATCTCCGGCAATTATTCGCGCGACTGGGTGGACGGTAAACTCGACACGCTCATGACCACGCTCGGCGATGTGCTTGATGAGGGCCTGTCAGGCGATTTGCCGACCAATCTCGTCGCAGACAAGATCGCCAAGCAGCGGATCGGGCGCATCGCTTAACTGGGCGAGGGCGCTTTCTTAGTCCTTCTTGCGCCCGAACAGATTGCCAAGGGCATCTCCCACAGCGTCCTCGACGGCATCCTCGACCGCATCTTCAACCGTCTCCTGCACGGTCTCCGGCGTTGTCTCCGCAGGAGGGGCTTCAACGGGCGCGGCGGGTGCAGCCTCTTCAGCGGGAGGTGCCTCGGACCTATTGCGACCTGTCCCGAGCGCATTGCCAAGCGCACCGGTCAGCGCATTGCCCGCCGTATCGCCCAGAATGCCGCCAACATTTTCTTCGACCAGCGTGCCCACGCGGTCCACGGCCTTGCCTGCGAGCATATTCGTCAGCATGCTCGTGTCCGGCACAATTGAGGGCGATAGCCAGTCACCGGAAATCCGCAAGGGAATGCCGACATTATTGACCTGAACATCGCTGAGATTGCCTTGCCCTGCCGTGTCCGCCGCGATCTGCAATGACATATCAAGCGTTTGCTGACCAAGATTGATCTGCCCGAGCCCGTCTGCGCCAAAGGTCGAGCTTAATATATTCATCAGCTCGATCTGGGCGACGCCATCGCGCACTTTGAGCACCGAATCGAAGGAGGTGAAATCTGTTTGTGTGCTCGGCGACAGGCCAAGGTCGAACGAGCCGGATGCAAGGCTCGCCCGCAAATCCGTCGTCGTGCGCAGCAATTGCCCGATATTGATGCCCTGCAAAGCACCGTCGGCGAGCGAGGCACCAAAGTCGCCATTGAGGCTGTTCATAATGTCGTGAATGCTTGTGCCGCGTCCGGTAATGTCGAGCGAGAACTGGCCATTGCCGGACAATCTGTCGAGCCCGACAAAGGTTTGCAGAATATCTTGCATCAGAATGCTGTTGCCCGTCAGCGCCATGCTGAGCTGCGGTGTGCCGCCAGACGTGTTCAGCCCGATATTGCCGCCCCATTGACCGCCAAATGCGCTGAACTGCTCGATCACTGTTGTCAGATTCCCGCCCGCAAGATTTGCGCTGAGACGCGCATCCGAGAGCACAACCTTGTCAATTGTCAGGGCCGGACTGTTGATTCGTATGTCGGCATCTACCGTCTCTAGGCTTTCAAGCGCGAGCGGCGTCTTGCTCCAGCCCTT
>CALLCD010000272.1 GCA_938049795.1 uncultured Hyphomonadaceae bacterium
CTGAGCGCGCTATAGCCGTCCGCGTTCCAACCTGCAATCCCTGAACCGGCTACCAAACAGGCGAACTGCTGATATAGTCGCAAAAACGGAGAGGGAATATGAACAGTCTGTGGAGACTAATCTTTGCCATCGGAGCGGTGCTGCTCGCCGGTATGGCGCTGTTTGCGATCTGGTACGAAACAATTGCGCCGGTGGTTTTTGCAAAAGCCTTTGTGTCTCTGGTCATTGTTGGATTGGTATTGAGCGTCCTGCAAACCGCCCTGCGCCGATCCCCGCCGCCTGCTGAGTGACTATTTGCCCGCTTCGGTCCAGCCATTTCCCGACTGCTGGAAGTAGCGCACCGTTTCCCCACGATCTTTCGCCGCTTTGAACTGTTTGCGGGCGATGTCGCGCGTGGCCTGATCCCCGCCATCAAACATCACCATACAGCGCTCAAACCCTGCCCCGTCGCCAATCTCGGTGCCGTCCATCAGCAGGCAAAACGATGCATCGTTCGGGTTGTCGGCTTTTTCCGTAATCAAAATCGGCTGACGGGCCGGATCAAGCCCTTCCGCTTCGGCGCGGCCATGGGGCAGAAAGCTGCCATCCTGATAGGTCCACAGCGCCTGATCGAGCGCCGCCCGGCGTGCAGGCTCCGCGCTGATCGCCAGAACACGTTTGCCGCGCTCAAGGCATTTTTCGAGCAAGGCGCCTGCCGCCTGCTCCAGCGTGGTGCGCTCAAGATGGTAGAACCACCAGTCAGGGGAAGATCCGTCGCTCATCGCGCCGACCGTACAAAAAAAGAGCGATACCGCAAGGGCACCGCTCTTTATCTTCTTCGCTAAGCGCGCCCTAGCCGGCTGGAGGTGTGGCCCTTGCCAGAGGATCATCGCCATAAGCATTCGATCCCTGCTCACCAGGCTGGGCGGCAAGATAGAGATTGTAGAACGGAATGATACCGTTCCACCAAACCATGCCGAGATCATGGACACGGCGAATACCCATTCCGATCGACGGCGCAAGCAATGCCAAGCCGAGGACAGCGCTCACAATCGACAGTATCGGAAGAATCGAAACAACAATATTCACCGGAATGAAGATAATCACGTATATGGCAACATAGTGCCAAAAGTCTCGCCGGCTCGTGCGTCCGTCAACATCCCAATACTGCTTGGTCAAAGCATTCCTAAAGACGTTAACCGCATATCCAAAATCAAAATTCATTGTTTCTGTCCCTCACTTTGCGCTCACTATTTGTAGTTTGAGCCTAAACTGTTTATAACCCCTGAATATCTTCAAGAAAACATGATTCAACGATCTGGCGAACCGTCATCGCGACCGCTTTACCTGTTTGACATCCGAATTTGACTGGCAAACTCATGCCAAAGGCGGATTAGCCCTCATAATTGTCCGCAATCCACTGGTTTAGCAGTCTCGGGCCAAATCCTGATGCCCAGCTTGGGTCGGTCGGCTCTTTCTCGCCATTGACCCACGCCACGCCTGCAATATCGAGATGGGTCCAGGGCATATCCTCGTCCACAAAGCGTTTGAGGAATTGCGCCGCCGTGATCGAGCCGGCCGCGCGGCCACCAATATTGCGCATATCGGCAAATTTCGATTTGAGCAGCCGGTCATATTCCGGTCCCATCGGCAGACGCCAGACCCGCTCGCCGCTCGCCTGTCCGGCCTCGGTCAGCGCGGTGGCCATATCATCATGTCCGGTAAACAGCCCTGCATGATGATGCCCGAGCCCCACCACAATCGCGCCCGTCAGCGTCGCCAGATCAACAATCGCTTTCGGCTTTTCATGCTTTTGCGCATACCAGAGCACATCGGCGAGCACGAGCCGCCCTTCGGCATCCGTGTTCTGCACTTCGATTGTCTGGCCAGAGGCGGAGGTCAGGATATCGCCCGGGCGGATCGCATCCGCGTCCGGCATGTTCTCGACGAGGCCAACCAGCCCGACCACATTGGCTTTGGCTTTGCGTTTGGCGAGCGCCAGCATCGTGCCAGAGACCGCCGCCGCCCCGCCCATATCGCCGCGCATATCTTCCATGCCTGCGCCGGGCTTGAGCGAAATACCGCCCGTATCAAAGCACACGCCCTTGCCGACCAGCGCCACCGGCTTCTCGCCCGCCTTGCCGCCCTTCCAGCGCATAATCGCCATTTTGCTTTCTTTGACCGAGCCCTGCCCGACGCCCAGTAATGAGCCCATACCGAGCTTTTTCATTTCTTTCTCACCAAGCACCTCGACCTCGAGGCCATGCGCTTCGAGATCCTTGAGGCGTTTGGCAAAGCTTGCCGGATAGAGAACATTGGGCGGCTCATTGACGAGATCGCGGGCGAAATATGTCCCGTCAATGGCCGCTTCCAGAGGCGTGTAGGCCGCTTTGGCCGATTTGGCGTCCTCACAGGTCAGGGTGACGCCAGTCAGGCTTGGCAAAGCGTCCGGCTTCTTCTTGGTAAAATACGTGTCAAAGCGGTAGGCGGCCAATTGCGCCCCGGCGCCAATCTGCGCGGCCGCCGCAGCATCATCGACATGCAGGCTCGCCGATTTGAACCCGCTATGGCTCTGGGATTTGACAAAGCTTCCGCCAATCCGTTCGAGCACGCGCGCATCGCGTTTGGCCGGTTTGCCGCCCCCGACAAGCACCGCCCGCTTGGCCGCGCTTCCCTTTGGCAGCACGACGACGGCAATCTGTCCGGCCTTGCCCGTAAACCGGCCCCCGCTCGCCGCCTCGCTCAAGAGCCCCCCGCAGGCCTCATCAAGCGCTTTGGCCGCGGCGGGCAGTTTGCCCCCTTCATTAATGACAAAAGCTGTGATTTCCGCTTTGGCTTCGGCTGCAAATCGTATTTTCATAGAAGAACTCCTGTTTTGCGCCAAGTTAAGCATCGACGGCGCGTAAGCAACTCGTTACGACCGAAAAGATTGAAAACTCTCCCCCAGCCATCCGAGGCCCATGTTCAGATTTCAGCGTTACATTTTTGCACATGCGAGGCGGGCTGTGCTGATGATCATCGCCGGTTTGAGCGTTCTGGCCATGCTCAGTCAGGCGCTGAACTGGACAGAACTGATTACTGAAGGCGGTCAATCGCTTCAGGTATTCTTCAAAGTTGTCATGCTCGGCGCACCGCGTGTTCTGGCCCTGCTCATTCCGGTCGCCCTTTTCATCGGCACCTTGTTGACGGTGAACCGCATCCACAGGGATTCGGAAATTATTGTCGCCCAGGCCACCGGCATGACGCAATGGCAAGTCGCCGCCCCTCTCCTGCGTCTGGCGACTTACGCCGCGCTTATCCATCTGGCGATCAATCTATGGGCGCAACCTCTGGCGCAGCAAAATCTTCGTGTCACCTTGCTAGATGCGCGCACTGATCTGGCAACCACATTGATCAAGCCGGGTGAATTTACCTCTATCGGCAAAGATCTCACCTTCTATGCACGCGAAAACAGGGGCGGTCTCTTGCGCGGCCTTCTGATCTCGGACACACGCGATGCGGATGACGCGGCAGACTTTATCGCCGAGACTGGCCGGATCACCGAGGTTGAGGGCGCTCCCACGCTCATATTGACCACAGGCGAAATACACCAGATCGAGCCGGACGGCTCTCTGTCGATCCTATTGTTTGATCAATACCCGTTCGATCTGACCCAATTCTTGCGTGAAAGCACCGATATTGTGCTTAAAGCATCAGACCGATTTCTGCCGCAACTGGTCCGGCTCGATCCGACCAATTATCTCGACACGGTGGCCAAAGACGAGTTTCGGGCGGAAGCCCATTACCGGCTCACCGCGCCCTTGTTGAATTTCGGCATCGTCATGCTTGCTATTCTCGCAATACTGGGCGGGGACTATAATCGCAGCGGTTATGGTCGCCGTATCGCGATCTTCAGCGCAGCGCTCGGGGGCGTTATTGTCTTGCAATTGACTTTACAGGCTGGAGCGGCGGACACACATGTCCTGAACGTCGGCCAGTGGTTGTTGCCGATCGGTCTGTTTGTCAGCACCAGCGTTCTCTACTTGACCTCGTTCTCACCGCGACGGCTCTGGCGCGCGCGCCGGTCGGCCAGAGAGCAATCCGCCGGAGAGGCGGCGACATGATCGGTTTCAATCGTATTCAGCGCTATGTCTTTAGAGAGTATCTCGCCGCCTTCCTCACTGTGCTCGGGGTCATCTCGCTTGCGATTATTCTGGTCGATACCGTGGAGCAATTGCGCACGGTCGGCGCGCGGATCAATATCAGCATCGGCACGGCGCTCTATCTTGCCCTTCTGAAATTCCCCAAACTTGCTGAACAGACCATGCCGTTTGCTGTGCTGGCAGGCTCGATCATGACTTTTCGGCGCTTGAGCCGCCGTGCCGAACTGCCGGTCATTCGCGCGAGCGGGCTGTCGGCGTGGAGTTTTCTCGCCCCTGTCATGACTGCCGCGCTGTTGATCGGGCTCATCACGATGATGGTTGTTTCTCCGATGGGGGCAAATCTGACTGCGCGGTTCGAGCAAACACGAAACCAGATGTTCAATAGCAATATTGCCAATATATCGAAATTTGAAAGCGGGGTCTGGCTCAGAGAGGTCAATGATATTGGACAAACAATCATCAACGCCACCAGTATCGACGAAACAGGAGCAGTTCTGAGCGACGCCAAGTTTATTCTCGAAGCGCGTATATTCGAGGATGGCGAGGCGACCGACCGCTATGCATTTACAAGCCGCTATGACGCCAAATCTGCACGGCTGATAAATGGGTTCTGGCAACTTGAAGACGTGATCGAGAACGGCCCGGGGGCCAACCCGCAGCACTATGACGAGCTTTCCCTTGCCACCACGCTCGAACTGTACACGCTCACCGACCAGTATTCCGCTCCGGACACGATCAGCTTCTGGACTTTGCCTAAACGGATCGAGCAAACCCGCGCGGCGGGCCTCAGGACAGAACGTCATGAAATGCGTTTGATGGGGCTGACAGCGCTGCCTCTGGTCTTTGTCGTTATGAGTCTGATCGGATCGCTTGCATGCCTCAGGCTTGCCCGTTTGGGTGGGGCCGCTCCGCTCATGGCGGCGGCAATGCTTGGGGCGATTGCATTTTATTTCATCAATCAGGTCAGCGCCAGCATGGCCTCCACCGGCACCGTCCCGCCTGTAATTGCCGCATGGCTACCGCCCCTGTTTTGCCTGTTCATTTGCCTCGCCATCATCGCCTTTCGCGAAGACGGCTAATGTATGAGCGCTTGACAAGGGCGGGCCTTCACACCAGTTTCCGCCGCTAAATAGAGGTGCTCCCTTATGAAAGTCGTGATCGTCGAGTCCCCGGCCAAAGCCAAGACAATCAACAAATATCTTGGACCCGACTTCAAGGTCTACGCCTCCTATGGGCACATTCGGGATCTACCTTCCAAGGATGGCTCGGTCGATCCGGACAATGATTTTGCGATGGTCTGGCAGGCCGATTCCAAGTCCACCGCCCGCATTCGCGAGATCGCCGAAGCGGTCAAAGGCTCCGAGAAACTCATTCTCGCCACCGACCCTGATCGCGAGGGAGAAGCGATTTCATGGCATTTGATGGAAGCGCTGAAAAATCGCCGTGTCTTAAAAGATGTCGAGGTTGAGCGCGTGGTGTTCAACGCCATCACCAAAACAGCCGTCACCGAAGCGATGAAATCCCCGCGCGAGATCGACAGCGAACTGGTCGACGCCTATCTCGCCCGCCGTGCGCTTGACTATCTTGTCGGCTTCAATCTCTCTCCCGTGCTCTGGCGCAAACTGCCCGGCTCGCGATCTGCCGGCCGTGTGCAATCTGTCGCTTTGCGGATCATCTGCCAGCGCGAGCTTGAAATCGAAACGTTCAATTCGGAGGAATACTGGCAAGTTCAAGCCGATCTGCGGGCACCGGAAGGGGCGAGTTTCCAGACACGGCTCTATGCGCTCGATGGCGTGGCTCTGCGCAAGTTTGATCTGCCGAACGCCAAAGCTGCCGAAGACGCGCTCGCAAAAGTCAAAACCGGCGGCTTCTCGGTCGCCTCCGTCGAG
>CALLCD010000273.1 GCA_938049795.1 uncultured Hyphomonadaceae bacterium
ACGGAAAACGCGCCGAACCCGCGTAGCTCTACTCTGTCTCCACGCTCCAGCGCGGCGGAGATTTCTTCGAAAATGACATCGACTGCCTGCTCGACCCGTTTGAAAGGAAGGTGGGGGTGTTCCTCGGACAGTTTGGTAACAAGTTCTGATCTAAGCATAAAAACACTCTAAACTGAATTATGTTGTGATTCCAAGTCTTAAGCTTCGAATTTTTGGGTTTATTGAGAGGGCGGGCAGATATAATTCCCGCCCCCTCGCAAAACTCTGACTAGGACGCGTCAGCGGCCAGTTCGGCGGCCTGGCTGATCCAGTCATCGCGTGTGATCCGGCCCGGGAAGCTCATTTCTTCCTCGAGCGATTCGATCTGGTCGGCTTTCAATGCGGACACCTGCCAGAAGTGGAAGATGCCGGCATCATTGAGCTTGCCTTCGAGCACGGGGCCGACGCCTTTGATCTTTTTGAGATCATCAGCTTCGCCTTGTGGACCGGACAGACGCCCGCGTTCGTCCATGGCGGACGTGTCCGCTTTGGCCGCAGGGGCGGGGGCTGGCGCTTTTTCGGGCTCTGGTGCGGGTTCCGGAGCGGCCTCTTCGGCGGGGGCGGTTGCCGCTCCACCAAGGGCTGCGCCGAGAATATCACCGAGCGACGCGCCGCTGTCTGCGGAGCCATATTGTGCGACCGCTTCCTTCTCTTCGGCAATTTCCAACGCCTTGATCGAGAGGGTGACACGGCGTGAACCGCGATCCACATTGGTCACGCGGGCGTCAACCTTGTCGCCAACGGCAAAGCGTTCAGGCCGCTGTTCGGACCGATCCCGCGACAGATCAGAGCGACGGATGAAGCTGCGCATGGCAGGCTCGCCGAACTCGACCTCGATGCCGCCGGACGCGGTTTCTGTCACCGTACAGGTCACGATGGCGTTGCGCACAATCGCGCTGCCGCCGCCCGTGTCGCCATCGGATGCGCCGGAGCCGCCGAGCGGATCGCCGGACAGTTGCTTGATGCCGAGCGAGACGCGCTCTTTGTCAGCGTCCACGTCGAGCACTTTGGCTTTGACCATATCGCCCTTGGTGTAGGCTTGAATAGCTTCTTCGCCGGACTTGTCCCACGCAATGTCATTGATGTGGACCATGCCGTCGAGATCGGGGCCGAGGCCGATAAACATGCCGAACTCGGTAATCCCGCGCACTTCGCCTTCGATTTCAGAGCCGATCGGGCTTTCCGCAAGGAACGCATCCCACGGATTGTCCATCGTCTGTTTGAGGCCGAGCGAGATGCGGCGCTTCTCACTGTCCACATCGAGCACTTCAACATCGACAAGCTGTGACGTAGACACGATTTTGCCCGGATGGACGTTCTTCTTGGTCCAGCTCATTTCGGAGACGTGGATCAGGCCTTCAACGCCATCTTCCAGTTCAACGAACGCGCCATAATCGGTGATGTTCGTAATGTTGCCCTCAAGGCGTGTGCCGATGATGTATTTCGCTTCAACGCCATCCCATGGATCGGAACCGAGCTGTTTCATGCCAAGCGAGATGCGCTGGGTTTCCGGATTGATCTTGATGACCTGAACATTCACCGTCTGGCCAACTTCGACCACTTGGGACGGGTGATTGATCCGCTTCCAGCTCATATCGGTGACGTGCAGGAGGCCATCAATGCCGCCAAGATCGACGAATGCGCCGTAATCAGTGATATTCTTGACGATGCCTTCACGAACGTCGCCTTCAGCCATATTGCCAACAATCTCGGCGCGCTGTTCGGCACGGCTCTCTTCAAGCACGGCACGGCGGGAGACAACGACGTTTCCGCGCGGGCGGTCCATTTTGAGGATCGCAAAGGGCTGTTTCTCACCCATCAGCGGGCCAACATCACGCACGGGGCGAATATCGACTTGCGAACCCGGCAAGAAGGCATTGACGCCGCCAAGATCGACCGTGAAGCCGCCTTTGACGCGGCCAACAATCGCGCCGGTGACCGGCTCGTCCTTTTTGTGCATGTCTTCGAGGCGGATCCAGCTTTCCTCGCGGCGCGCTTTTTCGCGGGAGAGGACAGCGTCGCCAAGCGCATTTTCGATCCGGTCGAGATAGACCTCGACGATTTTGCCAGCTTCGGGCTGGTTGTCATCGAGGAAGAATTCTTTCAGCGGGATACGGCCTTCGGTTTTCAGGCCGACATCGACGATCACGGCGTCATTTTCGACGGCAATCACGGTCGCCGGAATAACGCGGCCTTCGGTCATGCTTTCGGACGCGGCGCTGCTTTCAAAGAGGGCTGCGAAATCGTCGGTGGTTGGGTTCATGGATTCGGTGGTCATGGAGGCTCCAGAGGAGCACGGGGCTTAAACGGTGGCGTGTGTCTGAAACGACAAATGCCCCCATCGCCCGAGCGAGGGGTTAGAGGTTAAATTGATATGTGGGTGCCCTCTTTTGGTTTTAGCCCGAAAATGAGGGCTAGAGAGAGCGGTTTCTATCGGCCGTTGCCGCGTCAATTGCAGCGAACGCCCGTTCCACAGCCGCGTCTATACCCAGATCAGTGGTATCAATCAAGACCGCGTCTTGTGCAATTTTCATGGGCGCCGTGGCGCGGGTCCGGTCGCGGGTGTCACGCTCGTGCAGTTCGGCCAGCATATCGGCCTCGGAAATCGGCGTGCCGGCGGCGGCAAGCTCCTTGGCGCGGCGGCGGGCGCGTTCGGCAATATTGGCGTCAATCCAGAGTTTGACGTCCGCATCGGGGCAGATCACCGTGCCAATGTCGCGGCCATCAAGCACAGCGCCCCCATCGCGCCCCGCAAAAGTCCGTTGCAGCGTCACAAGCGCGGCGCGCACCTCGGG
>CALLCD010000274.1 GCA_938049795.1 uncultured Hyphomonadaceae bacterium
TTGCCCGCAATCCTTATGGTCGCCTATTCCGACGACACCAGAGTTTATGAAGAAGTGAGCCTCTAAATGAGCCAAATCAGACGTATCGAAGACGCTGGAGATTTGACCGGCAAAACGGCGATTGTCCGCGTGGATTTCAACGTGCCGATTGATGGCGACCGGATCACCGATATTACCCGTCTGAAAGCGGCGCGGCCTACGGTCAAAGCGCTCACCGAAGCGGGGGCGAAAGTTGCGCTTCTGGCGCATTTTGGCCGTCCCAAAGGCCAGCGCGTTGACGGCATGAGCCTCGCCCCGATTGCGCCTGCCTTTCAGGCCGTGCTTGGCGCGCCGGTGGCTTTTGCCGAAGATTGTGTTGGCGAGAGCGTCAAAGCGGCGATTGCGGACCTGCCTGCGGGCGGGGTGATCCTGCTTGAAAACACACGCTTTCACCCGGGCGAAGAAAAAGGCGACGAAGCGCTGGCGCGCGGCATGGCGGTGCTTGGCGATATTTACGTCAATGACGCCTTCTCTGCCGCCCATCGCAAGCATGCTTCCACGGCCCTGATTGCCCGTCACCTACCTTCTTTTGCGGGCCGGTCGATGGAGAAGGAGCTTGATGCGCTCGAAGCTGCGCTCGGTGCGCCCGAACGCCCCGTGATGGCGGTTGTCGGCGGCGCGAAAGTCTCCTCCAAGATCGACCTCCTGAAAAACCTTGTGTCAAAAGTGGACGTGCTCGCCATAGGCGGCGGCATGGCCAATACGTTTCTGGCCGCACGCGGGCACGCGGTTGGCAAATCCCTGTGCGAACATGATCTTACCGACACGGTCAAAGAGATCGAAGCCAATGCCCAGGCCGCCCGCTGCGAGATCTTGCTGCCGGCGGATCTTGTCGTCACCAAGGAGTTTGCCGCGAATACCCCCCACCGGATCTGCAAGCTCGACAGCGTGGCCGAAGACGAGATGATCCTCGACGCTGGCCCTGAAACCGTTGCAGCGCTCGCCGCGCGCATGGACACGTCCAAAACGCTGGTCTGGAACGGCCCGCTCGGCGCGTTCGAGATGGCCCCGTTCGATACGGCCACCGTCCAGGCCGCAACAGCCGCTGCCACACGCTGCCGCAAAGGCGGGCTGGTCGCGGTTGCAGGCGGAGGCGATACGGTCGCCGCGCTTAACCATGCCGAGGCGGCGCGAGATTTTACCTTCGTCTCCACCGCTGGCGGCGCGTTTCTTGAATGGATGGAGGGCAAACCCCTGCCGGGCGTCGAAGCCCTCAAACTTTAATAGTAACCGAGAAGACACGATCATGATGAATTCAGACATGTACAACAAGATCAAAGCCAGAGACGGCTTTATCGCTGCGCTCGACCAATCTGGCGGGTCCACCCCGCGCGCGCTGCACAATTACGGCATTCCCGCCGACAGCTATGCGTCCGACGAGGAGATGTTCAATCTCGTCCACCAGATGCGCACACGGATGATCAAGTCTCCTGCGTTTAATGGCGACAATCTGATCGGCGCGATCCTGTTCGAGCGTACCGTCAACAGCACCGTGGACGGCCTGCCGACCGCGCAATATGTCTGGGAAAAGAAATCCGTTGTCCCGTTTATCAAAGTCGATAAGGGACTTGAGGCAGATGCGAACGGTGTCCAGCTTATGAAGCCCATGCCGGGCCTTGACGAGATGCTGGTCAGCTCGAAAGCCAAAGGCATTTTTGGCACTAAGATGCGCTCTGTTATCAATGCGGCCAGCCCCGAGGGCATCGCCGCCATCGTTGCCCAGCAGATCGAAGTCGGCAAACAGATTTTCGACCACGGCCTGATGCCGATCCTCGAGCCCGAGATTACGATCACCATCGACGACAAGGCCGAAGCCGAAGACATGCTGCGCGACGAATTGATCAAACAGCTCGACGCCCTGCCCGACACATATGAAGTGATGCTCAAGCTTTCGCTTCCCGAGACCCCTAATCAGTACAAGGCGCTTGTCGATCATCCGCGCGTTCTCACTGTGGTTGCGCTTTCGGGTGGTTATCCACGTGCCCAGTCCAACCAGATGCTTGCCCAGAATGCGGGCATGGTTGCCAGCTTCTCACGCGGCTTCTCTGAAGGGCTCACCGCCCAGCAAACCGACGACGCGTTCGATGCCATGCTGGCCGAAACCATCGCCACCGTCTGCGCCGCATCCCGCGCGGGCTAGCGAAAAATGTTAGACATGCGCCCCGACTGCGAACGCTGCGGCAAAGCCTTGCTCGCCGACGTTGACGGGGCGCTGATCTGCTCTTTTGAGTGCACATTCTGCGCTATATGCAATGAGACGGCTCTGGAAAACACCTGTCCAAACTGCGGCGGTGTCCTGACGCCCCGTCCAACGCGCCTAGGCACGGCGCTGGCGAAATATCCCGCGCGCGGCAAACCTGCATCTTGACCGCGCCCAACGGGAAAGCTACCGCCTCTTCCCATGACCCAATCCAGCGAAGCGCCCCCCCGGCCTCCTACCAAGCTCTACCTCATCACCCCGCCTCAGCTTACCGATGAAGACGGGTTTATCGCCGCGTTGACCGCAGTGCTCGAAACGGGCCATGTTACCGCTTTGCAGATCCGGCTCAAGCAAGCTGACAGCAACCAGATCGACAAAGGTGCCACACGCCACCTTGCTGGTGCGATCATCCCGCTTGCCCAGAGTCTCGGAACGGCCGTGTTCATCAATGATGATGTGGAGCTTGCCGTCGAGCTTGGCGCAGACGGGGTCCACCTTGGCCGCACCGATATGCCCATCAAAGAGGCGCGGGCGCTCCTGCCGGACGAGATGATCATTGGCGCGACCTGCCATGACAGCCGCCATCTTGCCATGCAGGCGGGCGAAGATGGCGCGGACTATGTTGCCTTCGGCGCGTTCTACCCGACCGCCACCAAACAGGCGCCCACGCGCGCCGAGCCTGACATTCTGACCTGGTGGCAAGAGCTGATGGAAATCCCCTGCGTCGCGATTGGCGGCATCACGGTGGACAATGCTGCGCCCTTGATCGCGGCGGGCGCAGACTTCCTCGCCGTCTCCGCTGGTGTCTGGCAGCATGAACGTGGCCCCGTCGCCGCGGTCCAAGCTTTTGCCGCGCTGATGGAGGGGTAAGCAGAGGCATGGAGCGCGGCACTGTCATCCCGGAATTTCGCGTCAGCGGAATATCCGGGACCTAGGGGCCATTATAAGGCGTAGCGCACTGGGTCCCGGGTCTCGCTACGCTCGCCCGGGATGACAAAACCAAGAGCCGCATTGGGGTATTTAGATCTCCCTATTCGCCCTTCACGATCAGCACTTATTTCCCCGCCTATTCAACCCGCACCCCCCCCTCTGCCCAGCCGATTGACCTTGCGCGGGGTCTCCTCTGCCCGGGACTCCCCCGTTTACAGCCGATCTGTGCTTGACCGGACGGGCCCGCCCCGCTACCCCGCCTAGCATAGAGATAGAGGATTTTTCCTATGGCCAAGATCAATGGAAACGAGATCAAGCCCGGCAATGTGATCGAGCATCAGGGCAGCGTCTGGCGCGCCATGAAAACCAATTCCGTCAAGCCCGGCAAAGGCGGCGCGTTCAATCAGGTCGAGTTGCGCAATCTGCTCAATGGTTCGAAACTCAATGAGCGGTTCCGCGCATCCGAAACGGTCGAAAAAGTCCGGCTAGAGCAGAAAGACTATCAGTTCCTGTTTGGCGATGATGACAGCTTTACCTTTATGGACACAGAGACATTCGAGCAAATCGAATTGCAACGCGATTTTGTTGGCGACAATGGCGCTTATCTGACCGATGGGATGATGGTCCGCATCGAGTTCTACGAAGAGACCCCGCTTGGAGTCGCGGTGCCAGACCAAGTCGTGCTCGAAGTGCTCGAAACCGAGCCTGTCGTGAAAGGCCAGACCTCGGCCAACAGTTTCAAACCGGCCCAGTGTACGGGCGATCTGCGCATCATGGTGCCGCCCTTTATCAATGTCGGTGAAAAAATTATCGTCCAGACTTCGGACTCCACTTACCTCAAACGCTCCGACTAAGGCCCGTCAATGTCCCGTCCCTCCCCGATTGGCAGTGTTATGATCAAGGCTGCCCGCGCGGCCGGTGCTTCGCTGTCGCGCGACTTTGCCGAGGTCGAACATCTACAAGTCTCGCGCAAAGGTCCGGCCGATTTTGTCTCCAATGCCGACCACAAAGCTGAAGAGATCATCTATGAGCAGCTGACCAAAGCGCGTCCCGGCTATGGCTTTGTCATGGAAGAGCGCGGCATTGTCGAAGGCACCGACAAGACAAACAAATTCATCGTCGATCCGCTCGACGGCACGCTGAACTTCCTGCACGGACAGCCCCATTACGCCGTTTCGGTTGCGCTCGAACGTGAGGGCGAGCTGCTAACCGGCGTCATCTATGATGTCTTCAAGAACGAGATATTCTGGGCCGAGACCGGCCGCGGCTGTTGGCTGGAGAACCGTAAGCTGCGCGTCGCATCGCGTACACATCTGGCTGACGCGGTTGTGGCAACTGGTACGCCGTGGATTGGCCAGAGTGAAGAAACGCATCGCCGGTTCTGGCGCGAACTGGCGGCCATAACCCCGCGCGCAGCAGGCATTCGCCGCTATGGTGCAGCGTCGCTTGATCTGGCCTATGTCGCCGCCGGACGGTTTGACGGTTTCTGGGAACATGGTCTGAAATCATGGGATATCGCTGCTGGCATCGTGCTTGTGCGTGAAGCGGGCGGGGTGGTCACAGGTCTGGAGGGTGACGACCTCATGGAAACTGGCAGTCTTCTGGCGGCCAATGAGAGCCTGCACCCGCAGATCGAGACATGTTTGCGTGCCGCTCGCGAGGCTTCAACGTCGGGCTAACCGATATCCCGCTTGGCTATGTTTTCCGGACCGGCTGTAGGCATGGGACAGGCGCGTGCAATGTCTTGCATCTTGCCGCGTAAACGCTGGGCCTGAACCCCCGCCAGCGCCGATAGGATGGCGCTGTCAAACGGCGCGCCGGTCTCCTGGCCTTCAAGCACAGTGCAGCCGGTCACGCCGCTAAACCTTGTTCGCAGATGCGTTTCGGCACCGGCTCGGGCGAATACGACAAAATGTGTTGCATCGAACGCAGCCCGTTTGCGTATGTGTCCGATGAGCTTGCCTGTCGCCTCTTGCGTCATGCTTTGGGACAAAGCCACTATGGCAAATGGCCTGCCCGCCTGTTCGGCTTCGATCATTTGCCGGGCGGCCGACTGAATATTTGTCGCAAAGACAAGCGCACATCCGATCTCGGTCAGTGTGTCCAATTGCGACGGCAGAAAGTCTGTTTCCTGTCCGACCATAAGAAGTTCGGGCCGGGTCGCACCCGCGTTTATCGGCGCCGAGCGACGCAGCTGTCTTTCGCCATGCGGTACGGTCACGTCGAACGAGAAAACGGTTCCAGCCCCCTCTTCGGATTTGACCGACATGGTTCCATTCATCAGCTTGATCAGTCCACGTGTGATTGAGAGGCCAAGCCCTGCCTTGCTAATCGGGTCCATAGCCGCACTGTCTGCGCCGGAGACATTTGCAAACACCCGCTCGAGCGTTTCTGGCGCAAGCCCGATGCCGGTGTCTTCGACCGCAAATCGCAACGCGCTGGCCCCGTCAACCGTGTTACCGCTGGAGGCAATCGACAGGCGTAGCGTGACATGCCCTGTTTCGGTGAATTTGATCGCATTGCCAACCAACTTCACCAGTATCTGCCGCAGGCGTACCGTGTCCGCGACCACCCAGACGGGCACTTCAGGATCAACCTCGAACCGCAAATGCAGCGATTTTTCTTCCGCCGCCGTCCGCATGAGAGAGATCACATCACGGCAGGCCAGCCGGAGATCGAACTCGGACGGATCAAGTTCGAGCTTACCCATTTCGAGGCTGGAGAAATCAAGCATATCATTGAGCACAACAAGGAGCGCCTCGCCCGACCGCTCGATGGTCTGGACATAGTCAGTCTGGTCATCGCACAGTTCGGTTGTGCCAAGCATCTGGATCATGCCCAAAAGGCCGTTCATCGGCGTGCGTAATTCATGGCTCATATTGGCCAGAAACCGGGACTTGAGCGCGGTCGCTTTTTCGGTTTCGGCCAGTTTGACCCGCGCCAGCCTCGCCTCGGCCGCTTGTTCCAAAAGACTGGCCGCCCGCTTGACGCCAAAGCCAAGCAGGAGTGTGAAGGCAAGCAGTGCAAAGATCTTCTCGACTTCAGCGCCAACAAGGATCGCATCGGAACTGAAATAGGTCGCATAGCTGTGCGTAATGTCCGCCCCGCGTTCCATCAACACGCCGAGCATCACGACCCAGCATGCGGCGGCCAGAAACCCTGTCGCGAGCACTATGCGCGGATTGAACCGCATGCCGTGGATCGCAATCAGAACGAAATAGAACAGGAAAGTTGGCGCATCGAGAGAGGCGGCGGACGCGCCATATTGCACGCTGAAAAAATAGATAATGACGGTCAGCGCCGCAATATCGGTCAGCGCCGAGACCCAGCCAAACACCAGACCGGGCCGCCCAAAACGGGCATAGAGTAGCCGCCCCGCACACAAGCCCGCAAACAGATAGACCCCGAGACTGGTCACGCTGGTCTGAAGGCCAGCCTCGGTTGTTTTCATCCCCGCGCTGTAGAGCACAAGCAAGACAAGCGCGAACGCCATTTCGCACCAGCCGATGATCAGCTCGGTTTCGCGGCGCCAGCGGGCCTGCAAATTGCCTAAATTGTCCTTCATGCCGGCGTCCTATCACACGATAGCCCTGCCCCCCGGCGGTTCGGCCGGCCCATCAGACATTGCTATGGAAACAAGGCTAAGCGCGCGGGCCTTACCAAGGTCTTAAATCATGTGCAGACTTGTACACCGTTGTCAGTGCGGTGCTCAGACGCTCCAATTTTTCCACCAATGCGCGGAAAATTACTCTTTCGCTAGAAATTTACGCGGCTTGAAACGGCACCATCAACGAGCAGATTGACGCCCGTGGTATAGGTCGAGCGCGGGCTAGCGAGGAAGACGGCGGCATCGGCCACTTCTTGCGGGGTGGCGCACCGGCCCGTGGGGTTGCGCGCGTTCGCGGTTTTGAAGAAGTCCGGCATATTGGTTTCGACCATATGCCAGATGCCGCCTTCGAAATAGACCATGCCGGGCGAGACGACATTGACGCGGATGCCGCGCTCGGCATGCTGGCGGGCAAGTCCTTTGGCCATATGGATCAGCGTCGCCTTGATCGGGCCATAGGAATCAGCGCGGTCGGCCTGCGCGGCGGCCACCGACGCAATGATGATAAAGGCCGCGTCCCCGCCCTCATCCGCCGCTTTGCCAAGCAGAGGCTCTGCCGCTTCGAACGCATTGACCGCGCCGAGCACATCAAGCTGGAAATTCTTCTCCCACGAGGCCGTGTCATTGCCTTGGGCCATCGCGCCGGCGTTCGAGACCAGAATGTCGATGCCGCCAAGCTCTGCGCCCGCTGCGGTGATCCAGGCTTTGAGCGCGTCGCCATCGGTCACGTCCACAGAGCCGCCGGTGGCGCGCACGCCCATAGTTTCAAGCGCGGTGACGGTTTCGGCCACTTGTTCCGGATTGCGCGCGCAAATGCCAACATCGACGCCTTCGCCCGCCAAAGTGTCTGCAATAGACCGGCCAATTCCTCGCGTTCCGCCGAGCACGAGCGCCCGCTTGCCTTTTAGTTTCAGGTCCACAGTCCATCTCCCCTATTTTTTGCGTGTTGTTCTAGTCTTTGGTCAGACCGGAGGCTTTAAGCGTTTTCCACGCCTTGATCACCCGATTGAGCTTTTCTTCCGATGACCGATCGCCATCATTGGAATCGGGGTGGAACCGGCGTACATAATCCGCATAGCGCGCGCGAATGTCGGCGGCAGTTGCGGTTTCGGGCAGGTTCAACTCTTTCAAGGCACGCATTTCGAGCCGTGTCCGGCCACGTTTGCGATGAGCGGCGGCGCGGCCCACGCCATCTTCATAGGTGCCCCGCCCTTTCCAGTTTTTCGGATCGAGTTTGGCGGCGGCCTTTTTGCCCGACACCGGGCCCGTGCCGACTTTCCAGGTCTGCTTATGGCCGTGGCGAGCGGATTCGAGAAAATCCTTCGCTTCGCCATCGGTCATCCCGTCAAAGAAGTTCCAGCTCTTATTATATTCGGCGGCATGGCGTTTACAGAAGAAGTGATGTCCACCGCCATGACGGGGGGACTTGCAATCTCCGGCGAGATCGCATCCCTTGTGTTCGCAAACCTGATTTTCTTTGGCGCGCTGACGGGATTTATCGTCCGCAGGCGGCTTGACCCGCATGTCCATGAATTTCGGTTTGTATGAAAAATCTTCTGCCATGACGGCAACATGCCGGAACATACGAAAAGAGGCAAGAATTGATGACGAGAGAACTGCGGATTCGTGACATTTTAACGCGCACTTTTACACCTCAAATGCTTGAAGTGACCGATGATAGCGCCCGCCATGCCGGACATGCTGGCGCAGCGCCCGAAGGCGAGACGCATTTTAATGTGCGAATCATCGCCGAACACTTTTCCGGCATGTCCCGCCTTGCGCGCCAACGTGCGGTGAACACGGCGCTTGCCGAAGAGTTTGACACCGGCCTGCACGCGCTTTCAATCAAAGCGGACGCGCCGGAAAGCTAAAGTCCGGCAGGCACATCCCATCCGCGCCGTGCGCAAGCGGCCAGAACCGTGTTGCGCAAGAGGCAGGCAATCGTCATCGGGCCAACTCCGCCGGGCACAGGCGTGATATGAGCGGCCACTTCCGCGCAGCCGTCAAAGTCCGCGTCCCCCACAAGGCGCGTCTTGCCCTCACCTTTTTCCGGCGCATCAATCCGGTTGATGCCAACATCAATCACGCACGCGCCCGGCTTGACCCAATCACCCTTGACCATTTGCGCGCGGCCAACCGCTGGCACGAGAATGTCTGCGGTCCGGCACAGCGCTGGCAGATCGGCGGTGCTTGAATGGGCAATCGTCACCGTGCAATTCTCCGCCAAAAACAAGAGTGCGGCGGGCTTTCCGACAAGGATCGAGCGGCCAACCACAACGACATGCTTGCCGGAGAGATCATCCCCCAGCGCGGATTTTGCAAGGATCACACAGCCCGTCGGCGTGCACGGCGTCAGCCCCGATTTGCCCAGCACAAGCCGTCCGGCGCTCGTTTCGGTCAACCCGTCAACATCCTTGTCCGGATGAATTTTCTCAATCGCTGCATCGCTATCAAGCCCATCTGGCAGGGGGAGCTGCAACAGGATGCCGTCCACCTCCTCATCCTCGTTCAACGAGGTGATCAGCGCTTCGAGGTCGGCTTGGGATATCGTATCGGGCACGCGGTGGTGGACCGAGCGCATGCCCACTTCTTCGGTCATGCGGATTTTCGAGCGGACATAGACCTGACTTGCCGGATCTTCCCCGACCAGCACCACGGCGAGGGTGGGCTGGCTGGGAAGACTTGCGACCGCCTTGCCGACTTGGGCGCGGATACTGGCGGCGACCGCCTTACCGTCAATTCTTGCAGCTGTCATTGCGCCATATCTCCTGAAAAAACCGCGCCCGCTTTAGTCGCGTTTGACGCATTCATAAACTCTTGGGTCGCAGCCGCCATCGCCATGGGGCACCATATTGATCAGCGTGGGCAATAGGCCATCTTTGAGAAATATCAGCCCGAGAAAGACCACGAAGAAAGACAGATCAAGCTGGCCGAGATTGGGCACAAAGCGCCGGACGGGCCGGACCATAGGCTCGACAATCTGATGCAGGATGCCCCACCATTGGCGGGCGACCTGATTGTTCGATTTGATCACACCGAAGGTAAACAGCCATCCCATCACGGCATAGGCGACGAGTAGAAAGATCACCAATGTCAAAATCGGACTGAGCAAAAACTGATACAGCATAATCAGCAAGTCGCGCATCTTCGTGTCCTTTGATCTATCCGCCGAGTATTTGCCCCTCCCCTAGCCCAGTTTGCCACAAGGCTGCAAGCTGGGGTTCGCAAATCAGTGCTGATGCGGGGCTGATCTGGACCGTGGGGCGGAGATCAGCGCATTGGCAATATCGGCAATCCGGACCAGAGGCCGGGTCTCGCACACGGCGATATGGTCAAGCCGCCGCCGCAGCCGCGCAGCCACAGAGCTGTCCTCTCCGCTAGAGAAAGTTGCTTCGACCAATTGCACCCCGCCCTTGCGGACCAGTTGCAGCGTGCCAGACAGCGTGGCCTGCCGGTTGCGGGCGAAATATTTCTTATAGTGGTCATGACCCCCGGCCAACTCGTAGACCTGCAAACCAAACTCGGGCATTTTGGTGATGGCTTTGTAGAGGATCATGCTGCCGGGTGAGTTGTGCGCAAAATCCGGCCTGTAGGCGGCAATCCACGGATGAAACCGTGTCCCCGAGCGCAAACCAACATGCCCCGCCAGCAATTCGCCATTGCCCCTGAGCCCCACCATATAGCCGCTGACCTCCTCGGAGGCATAGCGACTGGCCGTCTCCAGCAGGCTGGCGGTGACCTGTTTGTTGATCAGGTCAATCCGTCCGGTGCGCTGGAATTGCGCCGACTTCCAATCCGATAGCAGCCGGAAATCCGCGTCATCCGGGCGACCGCCGGTCAGCTCAAGCTTGATGCCGTCGCGTTCGAGCTGGTTGATCTGGCGACGAAAATTCTTGAACCGTTTGGCATGGGCCGCGCGGCACGTTTCAAGATAGTCTTCCGCATGCATGCCCGTCAGATCGATCTGATACGCCTCGTCCGCATATAAGGGCAGATCGGCAAACACGCCCTGTGGATCGACCAGACCATCAAACTTATACGCTCGCAGATCCGCTAGCTCCAGAATAAGCGCAGGCGTCAACCCCGAATCAGGGGCGAGAACCGGCCCGCAAAAATCCGCAAAGGGCGCGCCCACTGGCCGTGCAAACCGGCTGGGTCGCAAATGAAACGGCAAGACGCCGACAAGCTTGCCCGCCCGACGGTAGAAGGCAAACCGGACATCCGTCCGATTTTGTGCGGCAATGATAGAGAAACACGGCTGAAACAGAGGCGATCCATAAGCCGGATGTCCGGCACAAAGCGCCCGCCACGCGGCCATATCGGCGATGCGCAAAGCATGGGGCCGGATCACGTCACATGTAAAATCTGTGGCCTGCAAAGCCATATTCATCCTCTAACTCGCCCCCACGAGTTGACCTGTCCTAAGGACAGCCCTCCTATGGATGTACGACCAAAATGGTACGGGGTCAAAATTCGGCACCGCTCCCAGACCTCAAATATGTGATTTGTAGCAAAACAGGGGCCAAACGCGCCATAATGCCCGAACCCAGCCCCTCTTCCGCGCCAACGCCGCCTGATGCCGCGCCGCCGCTGCGTCCGTTAACCCCGCTGCAAATGTGGATTGTCGCGCTCGGCGTTGTGGCCATGGGCGTGGGCATGACAATTAATTTTGTCGTGGTCGCCCCGCTCACCCGCGACGCCGGACTGACCGAGATCGAAGTTGCGGGCATTCTTACCCTGTCAGCGCTGTTTTTTGCGCTCATGACGCCGATCTGGGGCCGCTGGGCGGACAGGTTTGGCCGCAAGCGGGTGATGGTGGCCTCGCTCGCCTTTGCGGGCCTGACCAATGCGGGTTTTGCGCTGGCGCTCGATCAGGCGCTCGCCGGAACGCTGCTCGGGCTGAACGCGGTTTTGTCGCTGGGCCTGATCCGGACGAGTTTCGGATTGCTGTCACCGGGGGTCTTTCCCGCCTCTATGGGCATGATCATCGAGGCGACCACACCAAAAACGCGCGCGGCGGGCATGGGGCTTTTTGGCACGGCGATGAGCATTGGCTCGATCATTGGTCCGGCAGGTGCCGCCGCACTGGCTCCGTTTGGCGCATTGGCACCGCTCTGGGGCTCGATCCTGTTTTCATGGGTCTGCGCGCTGGTGCTCGCCTTTGCGCTGCCCAAGAGCCGGACGCGGCGACCGGGTGGGCTCAGGCCTCAGCCCCTTAAACTGACCGATAAGCGTATCCGTCCGCACATGATTTTCCTCCTCGCCTATTTCATTATTGTGGGCGGTATCCAGATGACGCTCGGCTTTCTGGTCGCTGACCGCTACGGGCTTGCGCGCGCGGATGCGGTGCAGGCGACGGGGCTTGCATTCGGGTCGCTGGCGCTCGCCATGATCATTGTCCAGTTCGGCTATGTGCAAAGGCGCTATCCCGACCCCAAGCGCATGTTGCCGACGGGTCTGATCTTTGTGGCGCTTGGCTATCTTGTCGCCGCCGTATTCGAGCCATTTGTGCTGATGTGTCTTGGCTTTTTCATTGTCGGCATGGGCGCAGCATTGGTGGTGCCGGCGGCCAATGCGCTCGGCTCACTTGCGGTCAGCCCGCAAGACCAGCCGTCTGCTGCCGCCGTGCTTTCGTCTGCGCCGCCTTGGGCTTTTGTCATCGGCCCGCTTCTGGGCGCGCAGCTTTACCAGATTGATCCGCTGACCCCATTGCTTGCGAGCGCAGCCATGATGATCGTCCTGTTCGTCTATGCCACCCGCGTCACGCTGCGCTCTGAGGCATAAGCGGCCCTTTACCCCAAACGATGCGGCGAAGAATGGTCCCATTCGGCGAGCAACATGCGCAATGCCGCGATGAACGCAATCGGCTGGTCAAGCATGACATGGTGGCGGGCATGCGGGATCGAGACATAGGGCACCTGATGGCCGAGCAATTCCTGCATATACTCGCCCACATCGTCCGGCATCAGCGCGCTTTCCTCACCCCGAATGATCGCAATCCGGCACGTGATCGCGCGTAACATTTCGGCGGGCTCATTTGGCATATCAAACCGGCGCCAGATCGAGGGGTCGAACTTCCATGTCCAGCCAGACGCGCCACCCTCTTCGGTCTTTTTCAGGCTCCAGCGGGCAATATAATCCATCGCGAAATGGTTCTCGCAAAGCTGGGGCGGGGCGAGCCGGAACCGCGCCAAGGCTGATTCCAGATCAGGATAGACCTTATTCGGGCGGGCTTTGCGGGGCGGGCCACCATGCGGCCGGTCGGGCGGATTGACGGGGCTATCGACAATCACCGTGCCGCCAAAACGCTCGCCATGCTGCGCGCCGGTCTGCAAGGTGACAAAGCCGCCAAAACTATGGGCCACGATGACCGGCTTTTGCGCATGCTCGAACATGCCGGTCGCCTCGGCTACGGCCACCTGCTCAGCCGAAAACGTCGCCAGACTATAGGCAGAACGCCAATCGCTGTCGCCCATGCCGGAAAAGGTCAGCGCGACGACATTATAATCTCGCGCAAAATACGGCGCGATAAAGTCCCACCAATGGGCATGCGCGCCATTGCCATGCACCAGCAACAGACCGGGCGCATTGGTTTTGCCCCAGCGTTGATAATGGACACGCGCGCCATCCACGTCGATATATTCGGTTTCGTAACGCGCCGAGACAGCCTCGTCGAACCAGACGGGCGCAGGCGGACGGGCACCAGCATAGACATTGAGCGGTCCTCCTTCGGACGCCATTTCGGGCGGTTGATCCTTGATAAATTTATCGTCTTGCATCGCGCACGGGTCTCTCTATTGATGGTCTTCAAGGGCTTTAGCATTGCCAAGGGCCGCTTAGAAGCCTTTCCCCGACGGAGCCAGCATGACCCAAATCGCCGCCCATGATTTCCGCCTTGCCCTCTCACCCGAAGCGGGCGGCTGCGTGGATGCGCTGGACTGGCGCGGGCATGAGATTTTGTTTCCAACCCACGCACGCGCCAAGATTGGCTCAGCCCATCCGACAGAGCGCGCAGGTTTTCCGCTCGTCCCGTTTGCCGGACGGATTACCGGCTCGACGTTCCGCTTTGAAGATCGCGACTATGCGCTTACGCCAAACTTCCTGCCAGAGCCGAACGCCATTCACGGCTTTGGCTGGCATCTGCCTTGGCAGGTCGAGACGCACACGGATGATATGATCACGCTCGTCCATAGCCATAGGACGGATCAGTGGCCCGCCGCCTATACGGCCCGCCAGACCTTCCGGCTGACCGAGACGGCGTTCGAGCTTGAAATGTCCCTAACCAATATGAGCGAGCGCGCCATGCCTGCGGGGCTTGGATGGCACCCGTATTTTGCCGCCCACGACGCGCGCATCCAATCCCAAGTCAGCGCGATATGGCGGCCCGAGAATGCGCCCGCGCGCCAGCCTGAGCCGCTTGACGCAACATGCAATCTGAACACGGAGCAAACCGCAACAGATATCAATCTCGATCATTGCTTTACGAGCACGAAGCCGGACACGCTGATCCGCTGGCCCGAACGCGCATTGCAAGTCCGCATGACCGCATCAGATATTTTCTCGCATCTTGTGCTCTACACGCCAAAGGGCGAACCCTTTTTCTGCGCCGAGCCGATCAGCCATGTCCCAGATGCGGTCAATCTAGACGCCCCTGCGCATGAGATCGGCTTACGTGTCTTGCGCCCGGGTGAAACACTCACCGGCACAATCCGGCTAGAACCCTCAGCCCTCTGATATAATGTCAGCAAGCGCAATATCGTAATGCCGATTACAGAACTGGCAATCGACCCCAAGCGACGCATCACCCTCGGCCATGTCGACAAGCTCGCTGTCAGGCATTTTCAGCAAGGTCGCGCTCAACCTCTCCGCATTGCACGTACACGCATCGTCCAGCGCCGTGCTGTCTTCCAGCCTCACGCCCGTCTCGTGAAACAAGCGAAACAGGAGCGCGTCGGCGGAGAGGTCAGGGTCGGCAAGCTCACCATCCGTGAGGGTCGCGAAAATCGCGCGCGCGGCGTTCCAGTCATCTTCTGTGTCCCCGCGCGCCTGATCGCCGGCAATCTTCTGCACCAGCATGCCGCCAGAGCGCCAGTGCGG
>CALLCD010000275.1 GCA_938049795.1 uncultured Hyphomonadaceae bacterium
AAAGACCAGTATATCATTACGCCCGCAGAGCCGCGCCAGAAAGAAGACTGGGACGCGCTCAAAGGCACCCTGCTCTATGTCCCGCGCGCCGATCTGCCCGAACCGGAGGCGGATGATTTCTACATTGAAGATCTGGTTGGGCTTGATGTGGTTGCGCCGAGTGGGGACCGGCTTGGTCGCGTTAAAGCGGTGCATAATTTTGGCGCGGGCGATTTGCTCGAGATTGTGCCGGAGGCGGGCGTGACGGCGAGCGGCAAGAGCGTGATGGTGCCGTTTACATTGCTCGATGTGCCAGAGGTCGATGTGTCCGGTGGCCGCGTCGAGGTCGCCACGCTGCATGTCTGGGCGGATGAGAGCGGGTAGGGGTAGGGCTTTTTGTTTGTCCCCCGTTCGCTACGCTCACGATGGGACACCGCTTTGCGGGCTGATGGCTCTTTTTGTTTGTCCCCTGCACCTTCGGCGCAATGGGACGTGGCTCCGCCAGCTGATGGCTCACGCTCCACACTTACTACGGGTCCGTCTCCCCAACGAAAGTGTTGTGTTCCGTCAGATTGTAGAGCACTTCGACGGGGGCTTTGTAGTTTAGACATCTTAGTCTTGTTCGGTTGTAATTGTCGACAAATGTGGTGATGAAAACGTCTCTTTCGGCTTGTGTTTTGAACCGGCTTTTCCGGTTCTTGTTGGGATGTCTTTCGGGCGCGTCGGCGATGGCTTCATTGAGCCGCCGGTTGAAGCGCTCAACCATACCGTTCGTCTGCGGACGATAAGGCCGGGTCAGGCGATGACAGACATCATGCGCGGTGCACGCCCGGTCAAAAGGATGGCTTCCGGAGGGCTGATCTTTCGGCTTGTTTTTCTTGTCATTGGCAAATCTGTCGGTAAATTCACGGCCATTATCGGTCAGTACAGTGTGCACTTTGAGCGGAAACTGGCGGATAAAACGGGTCAGGAAACCGGCCCCGGTCACGCCTTTCAGATTGTCCAGGATCTCGACATAGACAAACCGGGTCGCCCGGTCGATGGCAACATAGGCATAGCGGCGCTGGCGTCCGATCGCCGGTAAATGCTTGACATCGACATGGATGAAACCGGCCGGATGATCGGTCGTAAAGGGCGCCGAGCTTTGCGCGTCCGACTTTTTTGGACGAGTCGAAACACCATGACGCCGCCAGCAGCGATAAAGAGCCGAGCGCGACAGGTCCGGCATGAGGGTCCGGCGCAAAACCACGAGCGCATCATCAAGGCTTAGCCACAGGCTGCGGCGCAACTCCACCGCAATTGCCTCTTCTTCGGGCGCAAAACATGTGCCCAGATCATGCCGCGCATGCGACCGGTCGGTGACCTCGCTGCGCCTGCGCCAGCGCCGAATGGTCACCTCGGTCACTCCGAACCGCCGGGCCAGAACGCTCACCGGCTCCTGGCTTGCCTGAATCTCCGCCCGGACCGCCGGCGTCGTACGCGCATTGGCGTGAAGTCTAATCTCCATGCTCAAACCTCCTCATAAAAGCCAGACCAAGTTGAACCGAGTCGCTGAAAACACAATCTGGCGGAATAGAACACCTGCGCAGGGCATACGGATATTTGGGGCTTTGTCTGCCAAATAGGCCCCCTACCCCGCAAAGACCTTTACCGGCTGGAAGCGGCCGGCTCGGACTTCGCCTATGGCGACAGCGCGATCACCATCCATGGCGACGGCCAGGCGGTCGTCTTCCGGGGTGGTGGCGCGGTTTTCTTTCCAGTGGTCTACGACATGGGGGAGGAGCATGACGGGTTGGCCGTTGAAGATTTGGGCGGCGTCGTCCGGGGAGATGTCTACGAGGGGGATGGTCTCGAGGGCGGTTTCGATGGGGGCGAGGAATTCAAACAGGGCTGATTTGTCTTCGGCGAGGGCTTCGAGCTCGGCCAGGGTGACGGCGTTCTCCTCGTCAAAGACGCCGACGCGGGCGCGGCGGAGCATGGTGATGTGGCCTTCGGTGCCGAGGGCGTGGGCAAGATCGCGGGCCATGGCGCGGACATAGAAGCCTTTGCCGGAGCGGACGTGGAAAGTGGCGGCGTCTTCGGAGACGATTTCGACCAGTCCGGCATCGTGGACGGTTACCGCCCTGCCCTCAAGTTCGAAGTCTTCGCCATCGCGGGCGAGATCATAGGCGCGTTTGCCATCGACCTTGATGGCGGAGAATTTGGGCGGGACTTGCTCGATCTCGCCGATAAAGGCGGGCAGCGCGGCAAGGATCGCGTCTTTGGTCGGGCGGACATCGGAGCGGGCAATCTCAACGCCTTCGGCATCATAGCTGGCAGTGGCGACACCCCACTGGACTGTGAAGAGATAGTCCTTGTCCGCATCCATGGCCCAGGCGACGGTTTTCGTGGCGTGGCCGAAGGCGATGGGCAGGATGCCGGTGGCGAGCGGGTCGAGCGTCCCGCCATGACCGACTTTGGCCGCATTGAACAGGCGTTTGAGCGCGCCGACGGCCTGTGTCGAGGTCATCTCGAGCGGCTTGTCGAGGCAGAGCCAGCCGTTTACGGGATCGCCTTTGCGTTTGCGTTGCCTCGCCATGATGGACGCGTCTAGCCTGCCGCTTCGGGCAGTTCGGGAACACCGACCGCGTGGAAGCCAGCATCGACATGGATGATCTCGCCCGCGATGGACCGGCCAAGCGGGGACAGGAGATAAAGCGCGCAACCGGCGACGCCTTCCATGCTGGTGTCTTCTTTGAGGAGGGACCAGTCGCGGCCAGTGCCCATGAGGGATTTGCCGCCGCGAATGCCCGCAAGCGAGAGCGTTTTCATGGCGCCTGCGGAGATGGTGTTGACGCGGATGCCTTGGGGGCCAAGGTCGCGGGCGGCGTAGCGGGTGGCCGCTTCGAGGCCCGCTTTGGCAACACCCATGACATTGTAAGATGGCACGGTGCGCTCTGCGCCGAGATAGGTCATGGCGATGATCGAGCCGCCATCGGGCATGATTTCGGAGGCGCGGCGGGCGCAGTCGATGAAGGAGTAGACGGAGATGTCCATCGCGCGGCGGAAGCCTTCGCGGGTGGTGTTGGCAACCATAGAGCCTTGCAGTTCGTCTTTTCCGGCAAAGGCGATGGAATGGACGAGGAAGTCGATTTTGCCCCAGCGCTCTTTGACGGTGGCGAAAGCGGTGTCCATTTCAGCGTCATTGGTGACATCGGCGGAGATCATGAAGTCCTGACCGATGCTTTCGACGAGGGGGCGGACGCGGCGTTCGAGTTTGTCGCCCTGATAGGTGAATGCCAGTTCGGCCCCTTGGGCGGCGAGCTGACGCGAAATGCCCCAGGCGATGGATTTCTCATTCGCGACCCCCATGACCAGACCGCGTTTTCCGGCCATCAAATTGCCCTCGGGCATGTCCCATGCATCGCTCATTTCAATCACCTTTCGCCAAACGGTTTTGTCGTGGGGACAGCGCTAGGGGGCCACGCTTTGCCCGTCAAGCGTTGGGGGCAAATTTCGGGCGTTTCCGGCGGTATGGCATGCGATTTGCGTTGGTTCGGGCGAAGGACAAAAGAAGGGGAAGGACAATGCCTCTATCGAGCATTCCCAGAATTAGCCGACCGCGCGCGGAGCCTGAGAAAAAGATGTCACCATTTCTGATGGCGTTTTTAACCGTGCTGCTCGCGCTTTACATTGGATGTATCTCATATTGGTTGATTGCCGACGACCAGCCACAGGCTGAACCGGCGACCGCGCCGGCAGCACACTTGCAGACGGATGCTACAACACCAGTCGAATAGGGCTTTGGAACCGATGGGTCATCTTCGGCATATCTGGTTTGTGATGACATTGGCGGCATTGTCCGCCCTGCTCGGCCGCCCGATGGCGGAGGCCACAATTGTCGACCAGCCACAGTTCAAGATTGACGGGCTTGTGATTGTCTGGGGCGTGAGTGATCCCGATACGGGTCATAGCACAGACACAGCGCAAATTGGTCAACGGATGAGGATTTCGCCCGCCGCTGCGCTTGAGCCTGCACGGTTTGAGGCGCAAATTCCGGTGACTGGAGCGCTCTCCCCTCTTGGCGGTGATGATCTGGTTGCATTGTACGACACGCAAATGTCGTTTCATGTGGCGTCGAATACGGCGTTTTCGATGGATGCGGAGCTTGTCGGTGCGGGGCATAGGTCTCGGGATGACCTCGCCGCAACCGGGTTTGATTTGCGGGCCAGTCTGGGCGACGGGACAGGGATTGGCCGCAGCGCGCAATATCCGCATGAGGCCGGTCCGCGCGGAGGGATTGCACCGGATGTGACCTCGCTGGCGGATCTTATGAGCCGGACGCGCGTGTTTACGGGCACACGTCCGACTGCGGCAAAAACGGGCACAATTACCGAGCAATCGGTGCGGTTTGACATTGCGCTCGTGCGGGATGGCGGGTCGGACAAGGCGTGGACACCGGAGATTGTGTTTACGGTGTTTGTGCCATAGATCGCGCTGATCGTATCAATCTCACTCAAAATTGCAGGCTTGTTTTTAAAGAAGTTGGAACTCCGAACAGGTATAAGCTGGGTTAGGTGGCCTTCGGGTCTACGCTAGTTTTAACCTTGGATGCTTTAAGTGACACATCGCTCGCTTTTCAAATCAGCCCTTTGTCTTACTGCGCTGATGCATGGATCGGCCTTTGCCGAGGTGCAGGACAATGTGGCGTTTGACATCGAGAAAATGGTGATTGTCTGGAGTGCGGATGGGACGGGCGCAGCGCCGGTTGTGGCCGATTTTGTGATCCGGACGGATGGGCCTCAAAGTGTTGATCTGATTGCCGATGATGCCTTTACCGTGGTGACCGGATCGCTGGTTTCGACCAATAATAATCCGGGTGTGGGTGGGTTTCCCCTCGCCTTTACGGGGTCGCCATCGGGGGATTTTGACACGGACACAAACGGCAATGGCGTGCTTGATGCGGGCGATGCGCTGAGCCCGTTCCAGCTTGATGCGGATTTTGATGTCAACGCGTCCACCCCGCGCTCAAGCTTTTATGTCGCGTCGAATGCGGCGTTCAGCATTTCCGCCGAAGTCGTGGATGTGCAGGTTGATCCGGTGTTTACGGGCTTCTCCAATGCGTTCTTAAACCTTGTCGATGTCTTGATGGAAGTCGCGCCGGTCGGGGCGCAGCGGACAGATGACGGGTTTAGCTATGGCGCATCTGCACAAGCGCCTCATACGGGCGGTACGCAGCAGGGCTTTGCAACGCCGGTTGATCTGCTTGACTTGCAGAACACGCCGACGACCCTGTTTGAAGGCAATCAGCGCACGGCAGCCTCGCCGGGCAGTATTGCCGACCAATCGGTGCGATTTGATGTCAGTTATCCGCTCGTTGGGGCAACGATTGGCGGATATGATTTGTCGCTCGGTGTTGTGGATTTCGGCGTGACGGTTGAATATACAGTCTTTATTCCGTAGCCCGCCGGACAGACCGCCCAAACTGGCAAATCCTAACAATTCGACACGCTCTGTTAACCATTTCCCCGCACATTGGGAGGGAATGGAAAGGACGTGTTCTTATGCGCATGAAGATGTTTGCTGCTGAAACATTTGACGCCGCCCGCGCGCTGGTCTTTGCGGAGATGGGCGACAAGGCTGTGATCCTGTCCGAACGCGAAATTGACGGACGGGTTGAAGTTCGCGCGGCGACGGACGGGCTGAAACGGGCTGGCGGTGACCGGCCAATGTTTATGAGCGGGGCGGCGAATGATACCGCCGCTGCGCCAGACAATAGCCTGATTGCACAAAGACTGCGCGATGCTTTGCAATGGCATGGTGCGCCGCGCCGCTTTGTCGAGCGGGTGTTGCATGCTGCGGACACGACCCAAGCTGATCCGGTGGCCGCGATGGTGCCCGGGCTTGAGGCGATTGTCGGCTTTGATCCGGTGCCGACAAGGCCGGACAAGAATATCGTCCTGATCGGACCGCCCGGTCATGGCCGGACCTCGACGGGCGCGAAACTGACACGGCGCGCGGCGATGGCCGAGACGCAGATTTTGCCGGTTGCGGCGGACTTTGACGCAACCGCAGGCGGCGAGCAGCTTTCGGCTTATCTCGAACGCGAGCGGGCGCAGGTGCGGATTGCCGCAGACCCGGACGCCCTCTTCTCGCTTATGGATGAAGTGAACCGTCATGATGAGCGCTGCGTGATTGATCTACCGTCGATCCTGCCCTTTGACCGTGAAGACCTTGCCCGTGTGAAGGATCTGGTCGCGGCGATTGACGCCGAGCCTGTGCTTGTGATCTCGGCGGAAGGGCATCCGGAAGATCAGGCTGAAGCGTCGCGCGCCTATGCCAGCGCCGGGATCAAGCGCGCCATTGTCACCAAGCTTGATGTGGCCCGCAGACGTGGCGGCATTGTCGCAGCGCTGACCTCGGCCAAGATTTCCCTGTCACATCTGGCAGTTACCCCCTTTATCGGCGGCGGTCTTGTGCCGGCCGCTCCGTCCCGCCTTGCCGCGCTTCTGATTGAAGACGCGCGTGGCGAGGATGCTCTGAGAGGAGCCAACTCATGAGTTTCATGCTTCGCAAATCAATGGATGCAACAACCATCCATCAGCCTCGGGTTGATCCGGCCTCTATTGTTGCTGTTGCCTCTGGCAAGGGCGGTGTCGGGAAGACATTTATGTCGATCACGCTGGCAAGTGCTTTTGCCAAAGCGGGCAAGCGCACGCTGCTGGTTGATGGTGATCTCGGACTTGCCAATATTGATGTCCAATTGGGCATTGCGCCGGAAACGGATCTGGCGGCGGTCATCGCTGGCTGGGTCGAACTTGATGATGCGGTGACGCCCGTTGATGGCGGCGCGAGCGAAGGCGGATTTGATGTTTTGCCGGGCCGGTCTGGCTCTGGCGCGTTGGCGGAATTGCCGCAAGAGGAAGTGGCGCGCCTTGCGGCTGGAATTTCGGCATTGTCGCTGCAATATGATCAGGTCGTGCTTGATCTTGGCGCGGGGATCGAGACCAATTGCATGCGGCTCGCACGTGCGGCGGACAAGGCTGTGATGGTGATTACGGATGAGCCGACCTCGATGACCGATGGCTATGCGTTTATCAAAGTGCTGCGCGGCTATGCGCCGAAAGTCGAGCCGGTGATTGCGATCAATCAAGCCGATTCTCGTCCGGCTGGTCAGCGCACACATGAAGCGATTGCGCGCGCTTGCGAGACGTTTCTGGGCTTCCGGCCGAGGCTTGCAGGCATTGTGATGCGTGACGAGAAAGTGCGCGATGCTATTCGGCGTCAACAGACATTGATCTCGACCGATCCGCATGCCCAGCCGATCCAGGATGCTTTGGCGATTGCACAAGGTCTGATCGGTAGCCCGTCGGGCATTCCGCTGAACGGCTGATCAGTCGGGCGCTGGCCAGATGGTGAGGCGATCCTGAGGGGTGCGGTAGAACGCATCTGTCTGGTGGATCTCAAACGCATCATACCATGCATCAATGTTCGACAGGATAATGTTCGTGCGCAGATCAGGCGGGCTGTGCCGGTCACGCGGGGCAAACTGGCGGTCGGTTTCGGGGCGGCGGACCCGTCGGCGTTTTCCGGCATAACTCAGGAAAAAGCGTTGCAGCATGGCGCGTCGGGTCGCGTCATCCATCGGGGTCTCTTGGCGAGCCCCGGCGGCAAGCATGGCGTCGCGTGCCGTTTCGATTCCCGCCAGATCGCTGAAGTTTTCTCCCAGCGTTAATTGCGGGTCGAGCGGCACGCCGGGCGCTGCGTCAAAGCCCGTAAACTGGGCAGAGAGGTCTGCGGCCAGTTGGTCAAAGCGGGCGCGGTCTTTGGGGGTCCACCAGTTTTCAAATGCGCCGGTGGGGTCGAATTGCGAGCCTTGATCATCGAAAGCATGGCCGATTTCATGGCCGAGCGTCGTGCCCAGTGCGCCATAGTTTTCGGCGATGTCGGCCTCGGGATCAAAGAAAGGTGGCTGCAAATAAGCCGCAGGCAGCACAATCATGTTCAGGCGCGGCAGGTAATAGGCCCCAACTTGTAAGGGTGAAAAGGAGATATTCTGGCGTAAGGTCGCCACATCGCGCATGCCGCCGGGCGGGTGTTCATGATAGCGGGCCAGCGTCGAGACATGCCTTGTCCTGAATTTCTGGAACACAGCGGAGAACACGTCTCCATCAGCGCCCGGGACGGTCGATGAGGTGTGCCAATCTGGCGGCACACCAATCATGAACGCCAAGCACTCGAGTTTTTCCAGCGCCGCAATCCGGGTCTGCCGGCTCAGCCAGTCGGCATTTTCCAAGCGGCGGCGATAAGCGGCGCGTATCTCTTCGGCCATTGCCTCGACAGACCTTACCGTTTCCTCGGTCAGGTGGCGTTCGACATATTGACGGGCCAGCACATTGGGCACCATCCATTGCGCAAAATCGCTCGCCCGCTCTGCCCGGCTCGGCAAAGGCCGCAGCGTTGCCGCACGCAACTGACCGAGGCTCTCGGTCATAATCGCAACATCTTCGGACAGATAAGCGCCATATCGGATCATCAGACGCAAGCTGAGATAATCGCGCCAGACAGCGACGGGCGTTCGCGCGAAAATATCTGCTATGGCTCCAAGGTCATCAAACGGAGCCAAGCTCAATCGGGTGTCTGCGGCCAGACCATGTGCGCGCAGATAGTGCGTCCACGGAAAATCTGGCGCAAGCTCGGCCAACTCACCCGCAAGCAGCAGCGGCTGAGAGCGGGCGGGATCTCGCTCGGCATTGGCGTCCGGCGCAAGGCGGGCCAGCTGTGTTTCAAGCGCCATGACGGCCTGAACACGCTTGCGCACGCCAAACCGGCCACTTCCCCGCCTGAGCAATTGTTCAAGCATATCTGCCCCTTGCGCACGTAGGGCAATCGCGTGGGCGTCGTCTCTAAGATAGATTTCGGATAGGCCAAACAGGGGCCGGGCCAAACCAAGCTTTGGAATATAGGCACGGCCTTCTTGCTGGCTGACCTTCAAACTGATGTCGAACAGGCCACCGGCATAGGGCCAGTTGTTTCCCATGAACGCTGCAATATCATGATGCGATTGCGCCAGCCGGATGCGTTGCAAGCTGTCGCGGATCGGTTTGAGGCCGCGCCGGTTTACGCGTCTCTCATCAAGAAAGGCATGATAGAATATCTGGTATTGATGTTCGGCACTGCCTTCTGGCCAAGTGCGCGCCAGAAGGTCGGCTTCGATCCTTGCAATCTCGGCTTCTGTGCGCTCGCGGGCCTCATTTAAGGCACCGGCTGAGAGGGAATCGGCAGGTATTTCCACCTCTGACACCCATGAATGATTAGCAAAGAGGTAAAAATTATGACCCGCATTTGGTCTGGGCTGGACATTTTTTGGCAGTTCTATTGCAGTGGCCGTTACCGCAGATGTGTCCGCTCCGGTCGTGGCTTTTTCTGCGCTTGCGTCCAGCTCCTCCGCGCTTGCAATGGCGCCCAGAAAAGCAGTTAAACTTATAATTATCAGATGCTTAAACAAAATTTTCACCGCCACAAATAAGGTCTATTTTTGACGTCCTTCTTATCGGTTTATGCAGGTGATGGTTACAAAAGACAAATCAACTCAGCATGAGAAAAAGCTGTAAGAGGGATTCACAAAGCGGCATTGTAGACTTATTAACCTTTAAGACACACATTACCGTTAACGATTGTGCGAGATAACCCGCCGATATTTTTCGGCATTAATACTGGAGGGGAACATGCGCGTCCTTCTTATTGAAGATGATACCGCCGTCGCCCGTAGCATCGAGCTTATGCTCAAAGCTGCCGGCTTCAATATCTACACCACGGATTTGGGTGAAGAAGGTGTCGATCTTGGTAAAGTGTACGAGTACGACATTATCCTGCTTGACCTCTCCTTGCCCGATATTTCCGGCTATGATGTGCTCAAACAGCTCCGGATGGCGCGGATCAATACGCCTGTGCTAATCCTGTCTGGTAATCCGGACATTGAAGCCAAGGTGAAAACGCTCGGCTATGGCGCGGATGATTATCTGACCAAGCCGTTTAACAAGGACGAACTGATCGCCCGGATTACGGCGATTGTCCGCCGCTCCAAGGGGCATGCGGAAAGCGTTATCCGCACCGGCGACATTGTGGTCAATCTGGACGCCAAGACGGTCGAAGTTGATCAGGACCGCGTGCATTTGACGGGTAAAGAATACCAGATGTTCGAACTGCTCTCGCTGCGCAAGGGTACGACGCTGACCAAGGAAATGTTCCTCAACCACCTTTATGGCGGTATGGACGAGCCGGAACTGAAAATTATTGACGTGTTCATTTGTAAGCTGCGCAAGAAGCTCGCCAAGGCGACTGGCGGTGAGCATCATATCGAAACGGTTTGGGGGCGCGGCTATGTGTTGCGCGATCCGAAGCCGAAGAAGGAAGCCAAAGCCGCTTAACTGGCCACGTCCATTGCAATAAGATCAAGCCCGATACGTGTTCCGCGTGTCGGGCTTTGTCTTGGGCGGGGGGCTTTGGAGCGAGAGGCGGGCGGCGCGAAAAAGCCCCTCTCCTGCCTTTACAGGGCCGGACTTGTGCGCTGGCATGCGGGCTCGGCTATATGGAGCGAGGGTTTGAGATGACGGGGGTGACATGATCGGTGGTCCGAAATGGCGGGTGAGACGGCTGATCAGTGTCGGGCTGTTTGTGCTGGTGGTCGCGGTGCTGGCTGTGCGGACGCTGGCGCCGAAGACGGGGCTCGTCGGGCCGATGCCGGTGGGTGTGGATGTGTCCCATCATCAGGGCGCAATCGACTGGGACGCGCTGGCTGGGGATGATGTGGCCTTTGCCTATATGAAGGCAACCGAGGGTGGGGACTGGGTGGACACGCGCTTTGCGGAGAATTGGCGGGCGGCCAAGCGGGCCGGACTTGCGCGCGGGGCGTATCATTTTTTCACGCTTTGCACACCTGCGGACATTCAGGCGGCGAACTTTATTGCTACGGTGGGGGCGCTGGACAATGATCTGCCCCCTGCCCTCGACATTGAACATATGGGGCCGTGCCGCGAGGGGCCGACTATGCAGAGACCAATCGAGGATGCGCGGATTTTTCTCGATACGCTGGAGGCCCATTATGGTGTGCGGCCGATTATCTACACGACGAGACAGTTTCACGATGCGCATTTGCGGGAGATGACGGGCGAGCGGTTCTGGGTGCGCTCGATCTTGCGTGAGCCGGACTGGCGGAGGGATGAATGGGTGCTCTGGCAGTTTCACAATCGCGGCACGCGGGAGGGCGTGGACGGGCCGATTGATCTGAACCGGCTGAACGGCGATATGGAGACTTTGGACGGCTTGCTTGTGTCTGGCGATTGACAGCGCGGGCGGATCGGGTGAGGTGCCGCTTTATGGCTTTGCGTTCGGTTTTCTCGCCCGTTTTGATTGTGGCATTGTGCGTCTTGTGCGGCAGCGGGATTGATGCGCTGGTCAAGGGCGTGGCGATGAGCGTGCCGGTGATTGTGCTTCTGGCGTGGCGGTTCATGTTTGGCGGGAGCTATATGCTCACCGCGTTCGTGCTGGCCAAGCGGGCGCGGCCGAGCTGGCGGGCGGTGCGGTTTCATTTGATGCGCACGGCGATCCATATTTCGTCGGCTTTTCTGTTTTTCTGGGGCGTGACGCAATTGGCGCTGGCCGAGGCGACGGTGCTGGGGTTTACCGCCGTGTTGATGGTGCCGCCGCTTGCCGCGTTGATCCTTGGTGAGCGGGTGAGCAAATTGAGCCTTGGGGCGGCCTTGATCGGCTTTGGCGGCGCGGCGCTGGCGGTCTCGGCGAGCACGAGCGGGGCGCCGGAAGAGACGAACCGGCTGCTCGGGGCGGGCGCGGGGCTGTTGTCGGCTTTCCTCTATGCGGTGAGCCTTGTCCTGATCCGGCTGCGCACACGCGATGAAGACCCGCTGACGATTGCGATGTTTACCAATGTGTTTCCGGGGCTAATGCTGTTGCCGGTGCTCATCTGGTCGGTGCCGACGGTGGATATGGCTTTTGTGCCGGTGTTTGCATTGCTTGGCGCGATGGGGGCGCTGGTCTGGTATTTCATGACATTTGCTTATGGGCGCGCGCCGGCTCAGCGGCTGGCTCCGCTCGAATATACGTCGCTGATCTGGGCGTCTGTTCTGGGCTTTGTGTTTTTCGAGGAAGTGCCCGGCTGGCAGCTTTATGTCGGTGCGGTGATTATTATTGCGGCGTGTCTTCTGGTGGCGTTTGAGGAGCGGATTGGGGCGATGCGGGCGTCCAAGGCTTAGGCAGGTTTGGGCCGGAGCCGAAGATTTATCCCATTTGGCCAGAAAGCGCGCGACAAAGTCCTGCAAAGTTCGCTAAAAGGGGCGCATGAACAAACAGATCCAAGACCCCGACCTCTCTATCGCCGCCGCCAAAAGCGCCCTGTCGCGCTATGCCGACCATATCGAGACAGACCCGCAGGCCAATTCGGTTTTTGCCTATGCCAATGAATTGTTCCAGAGCCTTGAGCGCGGCGCGCTGGGGATCGAGGCGCTGGATGGGCTGGTGCAGGATGTGTTTATGACGCTGGTCGAGCAGCGCGCGGCGCAGTTTCGCAGCCAGCATGGGCTTGAGGGTGATGGCGATGTCTGGGCTGGCCCGCGCGCCCGGCTTGAAGCGCTGGCGGCTGAAGGCTGGGAGGCTTATCGCGCGGGCGTGGAGACGGCCAGAGGCGGGATTGTGTTTACCGGACATCCGACATTTGCGCTGTCCGAGGCCGCACGCGCGCGATTTGCTGATCATGTGGCGTCGCCCGACAAGACCACGCGAGCGGCGCTGGACGCAGCGCTTGGCGAGGACAATCAGGTCTGGGCGAAGGCGATTACGCTGGCCCATGAACATGCCGAAGCGCAAGGGGCGATCTCGCATGCGCAAGGGGCGCTGCGCGGCTATGGGCGGCTTGTTGTCGAGGTGGCGCAGGCTGCTTTTGCGGATCAGTGGAGAGAGCTGAAACCGGAACTGCCGACGATTGCAAGCTGGATCGGCTATGATCTCGATGGCCGGACGGACATTCACTGGTCGCAGTCTTTTGCGTTCCGGCTGACCGAGAAAGCGGCGCAATTGGGGGCCTATGCCGAGCGGCTGGAGGTGATTGCGGACACCACGGACGGTGCGCTTGCGTCAGATTTGCGGGCGCTGTCGGCGCAGTTGCTGGCGGCGCATCGGTTGAGTGCGGAAGAAGCGCGGCTGTTTGGCGAGGATTTGACGGTGCCGGACAATCTGGTTGCGGCGGCCAATGCGATCACCGAGCCAAACGCGGCGCGGATTGTGTCCGCTTCGGTTATTCTGTCTGCGCTGGACGGGATGATTTCGGGCGACGGCGTGGCGGCGGAGATTGCGCTGGATTTGCTGGTCTTGCGTGCGGAGGTCAATGCGTTGCAACTGGGCACCGCGCGCATCCATTTGCGGCTGAACGCGGCACAGATTGGCACGGTGATCAGCCGCGATCTCGGGCTTGAGACGGAGAACCGCGATCCGGGGCGCGGGGCTTTGCGTCAATTGTCCGAGCTGGCTGAAGGGTCGGATGTGCTGGCGGTGAATTTTGCCGACTTGTTCCTTGAGCAATCGACCGCACGGCGGCAATTCATGATGTGTGCGCAATTGCTCAAACATGTGGATGCGGACAGTTCGATCCGCTTTCTGATTGCCGAGAGCGAGAACCCGGCGACGGTGATGGGTGCGCTTTATCTGGCGCGGCAATACGGGGTGGCTGACAAGCTCGACATCTCTCCCCTGTTCGAGACGCCTGAAGCGCTGGAGACGGGCGGACGGTTTATTGAGCAATTGCTCGCCGAGCGGGTCTATCTGAACTATTTGAAGCAGCGCGGCTATCTTGCGATCCAGCTTGGGTTTTCCGATGCGGGCCGGTTTATCGGGCAAGTGGCGGCCGATATGGCGATTGAGCGCATTCACAATTTGATCTCGCGGGCGGTGTGTCGGGCGAAGGCGGGCTTGTCGCTGCTGGTATTTAACACGCATGGGGAATCGATGGGGCGCGGGGCGTGGCCGGGCAGTTTCAAACAGCGGTTTGATCATTTGCTGACCCAGTGGACGCGGATGCAATCGCGCGGGCGCGGCGTGCCGATCTTGCATGAGGTGAGCTTTCAGGGCGGGGACGGATTTTTGCATTTTGCCAACGCGCCGCTGGCCGGCTCGACTATGGCGGCGTTTGCGGAGCATCTCTTGTCTCCGCCTGATCAGGGCACGGAGGATGATCCATTTTATACGCGCACGGATCTTGTCTGGGATTTCTATAGAGCTTTGCGCCTCTGGCATGAGCGGCTGTTTGACAATCGCGATTATGGCCGCCTGCTGAGTGATTTTGCGACCGGGTTTCTGGTCAAGGCGGGCTCGCGGCAAAGGCGGCGCAGTTCTGGCCCGCAAGGTCCGCGCTCGCTCAGGGCGATCTCCCACAATGCGTCCTTGCAGCAGATTGGCGTGCCGCTGAACACGGCGGCGGGCATTGGCTCGGCATTGCGGCGCGAGCAGGATCAGGTGATTGAGTTGATCGGGGAATCTCCGCGTATGCGCAGTCTGGTGCGGCTGGCCTCGGCGGCGCGGAGCAAGACGAGCGTGCCGGCTCTGCGGGCCTATGCCAATGTGTTTGATCCGGGCTATTGGGTCGCCCTGTCGCGCGCGGGGACGACCGAGAATGCCCTCGCCTATCGCCGGATCTATTATCTCTTGCAGGACCGGCAGACGACGGGCTCGATTGAAAAAGTGGCCAATACGCTGAGCATTGATTTAAGCAAGTTCGACCCGATGCTGGCGGATATGGACGCGGTGCCTTCAAGCGAGGAGCGGCATAGAGCGCGGCTTGATATTCATATTCTACATGCCGTCCGCCAAGCGCTGATGATGAAAGCGCTCTCGCTTGCGGGCCGTTTGCCAACCGTCTCGCGGCGGCATGAGGAGACGGTGGTGGATATTATGAACCTGATCAAGGCGATGCAATTGCGTGAAGCGGTGGACATATTGTGCAGTATTTTTCCGGCCTCTCAGGGAGACGAAACGCGGCTTGGGGAGATT
>CALLCD010000276.1 GCA_938049795.1 uncultured Hyphomonadaceae bacterium
GTGATGGCGAGCGATGGCAGCGCGGCGGCGGGCAGGCGTTCGTCGGAGGCGTAGACATAGGCGCGCACGGCGAGCGTGTCCCAGTTGAACGGGCGGAGCATGAGGGTGGCGGGCAGTTCTTTGAGGGTTTCGACAAAGAGGATGAGCGCGGCGGCGGCAGCGCCCGGAGCGATGATCGGCAGATCAAGCTGGAGGATGCGGCGGGCGGGGCTTGCGCCAAGGCTGCGGGCGGCGGCGGTGTAGGAGGCGGGCGCGGCGTCGAGGGCGGCTTGCATGGGCTGGATGCCAGCGGCGGCAAAGCGGGCGATGTAGACGAGGATGAGGAGGGTGAGCGCGGCGCTGCTGGTCTGGGCTATCGGGAAACGCGCGATCATGAACAGGGCGCCGAGGGCGAGGACAGCGCCGGGCATGGCGTAACCCGAGGTAGCGATGAGGCTGGCAAAGCGGGAGAGCTTTTGGCGGTGATGTGCGCCGAGGGCGATGATGAGGGCGATGGCGAAGGCGAGGAGCGCGGCAAGGCTTGCGAGGCGGACGGAATTCCATAGCGCTTCACCGATGGGCGGGGTTTCTGCGCGGGCGTCAATGGCGAGCGAGACGAGGTGAACCACGGGAATGCCGAAGCCCCATGCGAAGATCAGCGTGCAGGTGAGACTGGCCCAGCGCGCGCGCAGGCCGGTCAGTTGATCGGGCGGGGTGGCGCGCCAGCGTGTGGTGCTGGCCTGAAAGCCCGCCGCGCCGCGTTGCCAGCGTTCGAGCCATTGCAGGAACAAGGTCAGCGCGACGAGAATAAGCGCAAGGCGGGCACCGGCGGCGGCGTCTCCGAAACTGGCCCAGGCGCGATAGACGCTGACGGTGAGGGTGCGCACGCCGAGAAAGTCAGCCGCGCCATAGTCTGCGGCGGTTTCCATCAGGGCGAGGGCGAGCCCTGCGGCGATGGCCGGACGGGCGGCGGGCAGGGCGACGCGCCAGAAACGGGTGCGGCGGTTTGCACCGTGCAGAGTTGCCGCTTCGAGTGTGCTGGCGGACTGCATGGAAAAGGCGGCGCGGGCGGTGAGGTAGACATAAGGATAGAGAGCGGCGGCCATGACGAAGGCGCAGCCGGTGAGGCTACGGACATTGGGGAACCAGTAGTCGCGCGCGGACAGACCGCTTGCGTCGCGGATGAAGGACTGGATCGGACCGGCAACGCCAAGCAGGTCGGAATAGGAGAAGGCGAGGACATAACCCGGCGCGGCGAGCGGGAGGATGAGCAGCCAGCCGAACAGGTTGCGGCCCGGGAAGCGGTACATGGTGACGAGCCATGCGGCAGGGATGGCGGTGAGAGAAATGAACAGGCCGGTCAGCAGGATAAGGGCGAGCGTCGCGCCGACCGAGGACCAGAGATAGGTGCCCGCGATATGGCTCCATGTGTCGCCGCCGCCTGCGATGAGGCCGATGAGCAGGCAGCCAATGATCGGTGCGCCGAGGACGAGCGTGGTTAGGCCGAGGGGGAGGTTTGCGCTGGCGCGTTTGAGCGTGTGGTGGAAGGCGCGGGCGGAGGCGGACATTGGGCGCAGCTATTTCCAGCCGGCTTTGTCATAGAGCTGTTGGGCGAGCGACTGGTTCTCGCCGAGCTTGAGCATGGGGACATCGCTTGCGATAAATTCGGGCAGGCTTTCGAGGCCGTCGGGCAGCGGGACACCATCGACCATCGGGAACTCTTTGGTCGGGCCGGTGAGCAATTCTTGTCCGCGTTCGGAGGCGAGAAATTCGAGGAAGGCGATGGCCGCGTCGCGATTGGGGGCATTGGCGGCCACGCCTGCGCCGGTGATGTTGACATGGGTGCCAGCGCCAACGGTGGGAAAGATGATGGCGGTGCGCTCGGCCATGTCGCGCTGGTCGGACGAGCTGCTGGTCATCATGCGGACCCAGTAATAATGATTGACGATGGTGATGGCGCATTCGCCTGCGCTGACGGACTGGATCTGGACGGTGTCGCCGCCTTGGGGTTCGCGGGCGAAATTGTCGCGCACGCTTTGTGCCCATGCGGCGGCATCATCCTCGCCCCAGCGTTCGATCAGTTCGGCCATGAGAGACAGGTTGTAGATATTCGAACTGGAGCGCATGCAGACTTCGCCCTTCATCGTCTCGCCCGCAAGACTGCCATAATCGGAGATGTCATCTGCGTTCAGCCGGTCGGGGTCATAGACGATGATGCGGGCGCGGCGGGCAAAGCCGAACCAGTGACCTTCGGGGTCGCGGAAGGTTTCGGGAATGGCCGCTTCAAGGCGCGGGCTGGTGACGGGCTGTAGGAGGCCCGCTTCCTGGAACTTCCAGAGCGAGCCAACATCGGGCGCGATGACGATGTCGGCGGGGCTGGAGGCGCCTTCGGTTTTCATGCTTTCGAGCAATTGCGGGGCGGAGGTGTCCCGAAACCGGACTCGGATGCCCGTCTCTTCCTCGAAGGCGGCATAGATGGCCTGATCGGAAGTGTATTGGCGAGCGGTGTAGATGTTGAGCCGCCCCGCCTCGGATTTGGGCGCTTCGGGCACCCCGCATGCGGCCAGACCGATCAAAATCGCGATATAATGGACGAAACGCATGCTCACCTCACATTTGCAGGCTCATAAAGCATGTTTGAGAATCAATCGCAACTGTAATTGATTGGTTAACAAAACACTAAGGGGCTTGTCGGTTAGCATGATGTTTGCATACTGTCATTCGAGTGAGGGGTACAAAATAAGCCGCAGTAAAGCGGTGCTCATTGCGGGGATCAGTAGATTTATGGCCGAGACGGTTTTGAAGCTTGAGATGACAGGCGCGGTGGACGAGCAGCGTCTTGCCAAAGCTGTGGACAAGTTTACGCGTTGGCGCGGGACGGCGGCTTTGCCGTGTGCGGCTGACAATGACGCGCCCGATATTATGATCAAGACGACGTGGGGACATACATCGGTGCGTAAGACGCTGATCTTTCAGGAAGCGGGCTGGGCGGAGAAGTTTCTCTCAATCTGGCAGACCGAGCAGAAGCTTCAGGCTTAGATTTGGTGTAGCGGCCCGAACTTGGGTGTTGCGGCCTCGTGATAGGTTTTGGCAACGGTGCCGATCTCTGATAACCGGACGCGCATGAGTGTGGCCCATCCGAAAATTGCAATTATTGGTGCGGGTATAATCGGCCTGTCTTGCGCGTGGGAATTGCTCAAGCGCGGGGCGGAGGTAAGCGTTTTTGACAAGCAGTGGCCGCCTGTGGGGGCAAGCTGGGCGGCGGCGGGAATGCTGGCACCTGCGTTTGAGGCGGCGGGTGAGGGTGTGGCCCATCCCGAGTTTTTTGATTTGTGCCTGCGGAGCGCGCGGATGTGGCGGGGCTTTGCTGAAGAGATTGAACAGGCGAGCGGGCAGGGAGTTGGCTATTGCGAGGGGCCGGCTCTGGCGGTGGCGCTCGATGAGGCGGAGGCGGAGCACTTGCTGCGGCTTGAGGCGAGATTGGTTGAGAGCGGCCTGACGGCCGAGCGGCTTTCGCGGCGGGATATTGGTGCGCTGGAGCGCGGAGTGTCGCCGGATTTCGAGTTGGCGCTGGCGCTCGTGTCTGATGGGCGGGTGGACCCTCGCCGGACGGTTTTGGCGTTGCGGACGGCGATTGAACGGGCGGGCGGAGTGTTCGAGATTGTGCCGGAGGGCGTGTCTGGTGCTCAGCTGACGGAGGGGTTTAATACGTGTCTGGATGCGTCGGGCGTTGGCGATGGCGCGGGGGCGGTGCAGGCGGTCGAAGGGGTGATGCTGGCGTTTCGGCGGGCGGATATGGCGCTGGATCATGTGGTGCGGTGCGGGGCGGAATATGCGGTGCCGCGCGGGGAGCATGTGCTCGTGGGGGCGACGGTGGGCGAGGTGGCGGATGCGCGGGCTTTTCTTTTGTCGCGGGCGGTGCGGTTTTTGCCGCGTGTCCGGTCGGCGGCTCTGGTGGATCAATGGCGCGGGTTTCGACCTGCGACGCCGGACCGGCTGCCGATCATGGGGCGGGGGTCTGATGCGCGGACTTTTGTGGCGCGGGGGCATTATCGCAACGGGATTTTGCTGGCGCCGATCACAGCCGAGATTATGGCGGAGGTGATTCTCGGCGGGGAACTTGCGGGCTTTGCGGCGGCGTTTGCTCCGGCCCGGTTTGGCGCGACGGCATGATATCGCGGCGCTGGACGCGCACGCGGTTCGACCATATGGCTAAGACGATAGGAGTGACGACATGCACAATATTGCTTCCATGACAGAAGACCAGATTGCCATACGCGAGGCGGTTGCGCGGACCTGTTCGCAGTTTGATGATGAGTATTGGTCCACGACAGACGAGACGGGCAAGTGGCCTGAAGCGTTCACCAAGGCGATGGCCGATGGCGGCTGGCTGGGTGTGGCGATGCCGGAGGCGTATGGCGGCGCGGGGCTTGGGCTGACCGAAGCGGCAATTGTGATGCAGACGGTGACGCGGTCGGGGGCGGGCTATTCGGGCGCGTCGTCGATCCATCTGAATATTTTCGGGCCGAAGCCGCTGGAGAAGTTCGGCACCGAGGAGCAGAAGCAGGAAAATCTGCCGAAGATTATCTCGGGCGAAGAGAAAATGTGTTTTGCGGTGACCGAGCCAAATTCGGGGCTGGACACGTCTTCGCTGGAAACCAAGGCCGAGCGGACCAATACCGGCTATACGCTGAACGGCCGCAAGATCTGGACGACGGGGGCGCAGCGGGCGGACAAGATTTTGATCATTGCGCGGACCACGCCAAAGGATCAGTGCGCCAAGCCCTATCTGGGACTGTCGCTGTTTTATACCGATCTCGACCGCAACAAGATCGAGGCCAACCCGATCCCGAAAATGGGGCGCAAGGCGGTTGAGTGTAACACGCTGTTTATTGATGGGCTGGAAGTGCCGAAAGAGCATCTGATTGGCGAAGAGGGCGCAGGCTTTAAGTATTTGCTGCAAGGGCTGAACCCCGAGCGGGTTTTGTTCGGAGTTGAGTCGGTCGGGCTTGGCTTTGCGGCGCTTGAGCGGGCGAGCCGGTATGCCAATGAGCGGGTCGTGTTCGGGCGTCCGATTGGGCAGAACCAGGGCGTCGCGCATCCGCTGGCCAAATGCTGGGCGGAGCTGAGCGCGGCGGAATTGCTGGCGTACAAAGCGGCGAGCCTGTTTGATGCAGGCGAGGATTGCGGCGCGGAGGCAAATGCGGCGAAATATCTCGGCACTGAGGCGGGCTTTCGGGCGTGCGAGGCGGCCGTGCTGGCGCATGGCGGGATGGGCTATGCGAAGGAGTATCAGGTCGAGCGCTATATGCGTGAGGCGATGCTGGCACGGATTGCGCCGGTCAGCCGCGAGATGATCCT
>CALLCD010000277.1 GCA_938049795.1 uncultured Hyphomonadaceae bacterium
GTGACTTTACCCTCCACAAGAAACCGTCCGCCATGCCCGCCGGTCAAATCCTTCTCGCGAATGGATACAAAGGGCGCAAGGCGCGGATCATCCGCCGCGTCAATCTCTATGATCTGCATGCCCACCGGCCCCCTCCGCCCCGAAAATCCGCTACTGGGCGTTCAATTCACGCACAGCTTTCTCAAGCTCGCGCACGCGATGGGCCGAGCTTGGATGCGTGGACAACACTTCGATCGACTGCGATTGAACCTCGGCCATCCGCCGCCAGAAATTCGCCGCTTCCTCGGGATCAAATCCGGCCTTGGCCATATAGGTCAGCCCCTCGCGGTCGGCCTCAAGCTCCTGGGCCCGTCCGAACGGCAACACGGTGCCCACCCTGATCGCGCCGCTTGTAATCTCGCCGCCGCGTTCGAGCACATCAATATCGGTCACCGCACCTGGCAGTTTGGCAACGCCGGACAGGACATTGGGCACAATACCGCGATTGATCCGCTCCTGAGCATGGGACAGGCGGACGTGCGCGATCTCGTGCCCGATCACGGCGGCGAGCTGATCATTGTTCGCCGTGATCGCCAAAAGCCCCGTAAACACGCCAATGCGCCGATTGGGCAGGGCAAAAGCGTTGACCGTTTCCGGACTGTCGAAAATGGCAACCTGCCACTCGTCGGGGTTTTCGTCCGCTGCGAGCAGAATAGCGCCCGTCAGCGCGCGGACATGGAGGGTCAGCTCCTCATTGTCCAATTGCGGGATCGTGTTGACCAATTGGGTCCACTGGGCATCCGCCTTGTTATCGATACGCGCGGCTGTGGCGCAGCCTGTAACAAGGCTCAAACCGAGCAGGAGGGTAAGGCTCACTTGCAGAGCTCTGATTTTGCTGGGCATTATTCGTTACGCTTTCTTAGTTTTTGCGGTCGCCATGTCCGCGCGTGCCTGTGCATTCGATCTCGATGCTGGCATTGGCGGCAAGGCCCGACACCGCCACCGTGGTCCGCGCGGGCGGATTCTCAGGGAAGAATTTGACATAGGCCGCATTCATCTGTGCAAAGTCGGCAATATCGGCGAGGAAGACCTGACAGCGCACAAGGTCGGCATGCGTCGCGTCTACGGTGGCCAGCGTTGCGCCGATATTTTTAAGCGTCTGGGTGGTTTGCGGACCAATGCCGCCGCTTGGATAATTGCGGGTGCCCGGCACGCGTCCGAGATGGCCGGTGAGATAAATCGTGTCCCCAGACACCACGACAGGAGAGAAGGGCGCGGGCGGGGTTTCTGGCGAAGCGGTCGCCCCCGTCTGGGCACATGCGGATGACGCCAGAAGGGGCATGAAGAGGGCAGCAAGATAGGGCTTGAACATGGGACATCCTGACGGTTCCAGATGCCCTTCAAGCTACGCCAAAACGGGCCGCGCCGGTAGACGAGATCGCCATTTTGTAGGAAACTCAAGCGATTGTGACTGACTGGGAGGGACGGGTGTATGACGCATCTGGATTATGAGGAGCCGCCGAAGAAGCGGTTTCCATGGGGCTGGGTCATTGGCGGGATTGTGCTTTTGCTGTTTGGCGCGTGCAGCTTTGCCCTTGTCGGCACGTTTAAGAATATCGGCGATGTGAAACCAATGAATGACGCCTTTATCGCTGAGGTTTTCGCCAGCGAGCTGCCTCGCGTGAGCGAAGGCTATTATTCAGAGACAAGCAATGTGACAGATGATCTGCTGGCTCCGATGAATTTGATGATTACCACGCTCGGCGCTCCCGAAGAGATTGGCGAGACGAGCTGTTCGGCAAATTCCTATGCAGGCACGGAGAAGCCGTCAGGCCAGTTCGTCACCTGTTCTGGACCGGTCACCTACGCTTCGACGCCTGCAACGCTCAAGACAATCTGGCGCAAGGAAAGCGAGGGCTGGAAACTGCTGGAATTTGCGTTCAAAGTCACAGACTTGGAAGCCTATGGGCAACTCGTCGCCGAACGGGAGCGCACCAAAGCGGCCGCCCCCGAATAGCGATTAAGCTAAGCAATCAAGCGCCGGGCAAACCCTGTTCCTTTGCCATACGCTTCATAGACTTTTGCAGCTTTTCGAACGCGCGCACTTCGATCTGGCGAATGCGTTCGCGGCTGACATCGTAAACCTCGGACAATTGTTCGAGCGTCTTAGGTTCATCGTTCAGGCGGCGTTCGGTCAGAATGTGCTGCTCGCGCTCATTCAGTTCGGCCATCGCATTAGTCAACAGATCCATGCGCGCATCATATTCCTGCTTCTGGGCAAATTCAGCGGCCTGATTGGGTTCCTCGTCAGCCAGCCAGTCCATCCACTCCATGTCGCCATCCTGCCCCATCGGCACGTTCAGCGATGCGTCAGAGCCGGACATGCGGCCATTCATCGAGATGACTTCCTTTTCGGTGACGTTCAAGCGCGTGGCAATCTCAGTGACCTGTTCAGGGCGCAAGTCGCCTTGTTCGATGGCGTTGATCTCGCCTTTGATGCGGCGCAGATTGAAGAACAGTTTTTTCTGCGCGGCCGTGGTGCCCAGCTTGACGAGACTCCATGAGCGCAGAATGTACTCCTGAATAGACGCGCGAATCCACCACATAGCGTAAGTGGCCAGCCGGAAGCCCTTATCGGGATCAAATTTCTTGACCGACTGCATCAGCCCGACATTACCCTCGGAGATGACTTCGGCAATCGGCAATCCATACCCGCGATACCCCATTGCGATCTTGGCCACGAGGCGCAAATGGGACGTGACCATTTTCTCGGCCGCCTCGGCATCTTCATGCTCCTGCCAGCGTTTGGCGAGCATAAACTCTTCCTCTTTGGGAAGCATTGGAAATTTGCGAATTTCGGTGAGATAACGCGATAGGCCCTGTTCGGGGCTCAGCGTGATCGAAGTTGATACGGCCATTTTGGCCTCCCTGTTATTTGGCGCGGCCCGTTTTCGGCACCGTGCGTCCATATTGTCTGGCCCTGATCCGGTGTCCCGCTTGGCAGCAACAGAGTCTCAAGACCGGCACAGCTCATTTACGCGTCTGCGCCATCAATTAGATGTAGGATAGCACGGGGCGGATTAAAGGGGCGAGATACAAATTATCATAGCCTCGTGATACCGTTTTGACAGGCAGCCCACGCAAACCCCGCTCCAAGGGGGAAATCCGGAGCGGGGCAGGGCGTGTGACCTAAGCGGCCTTTTGGTAACGCGGGTTCACGCTGTCATCAAAGCGCGGGGTTGCCCCCGTGGTCCATTTGATCAGTTTTTCGGTCGTCTGGAAGAACTGGACGCGTTCGAGAACCGGGTTCAAATGATTGGTCATCACGCAATAATGGGTGTCCTTGCCTTTGCGGTGATGCTGGGCATGGTGCTTGTGCGATTGCATGAAGCCCGTCTTTTGAGCCAGCGTAATCAATCGGCCGTTCTCTTTGGGCGATTTATGGGCTGCGGCATGGACCTCATTGGCGAACATGCCGAACAGGACCGCCGATCCGGTGAACAGGTTGAGCCAGCCCACGGCCCAGAACCCGAGCAGGAACAGACCTCCAAACAGCCAAACCTCCTTGTTCCGCTGGAAAAACGAACCGTTTAGAAAACTGCGCGGCGTATGGTGATGCTGCTGGTTCTGCCGGATCGTATGCCCGAGAACCGGCCATTTCGGATTGCCATAGCGGTCCTCGAACCAGTGGAACACGCCGGTTAGAAAGTCAGCCAGATACAGGCCGCCGGTCATTTTCAACGCCGCGCCGCTTGCGGTGCTCAACAGGGTTACAGACATGGTATCCTCCTCACAGGTTTGGTCAGAAACAACTGCTTCTGCATGTTTGTGAGTGTTTACTTGCATATCAAATAAGGCGAGAATGTGGCAAAGTGAGCGTTTAGTTACGTCATGGTTAAGATTAGAAATGGGGTTCTAAATCAGCCGAAAACAGCCTGTTTCCCCATCAGTTAAGGGGAAAAGCCGGCACCGTTCTGCCACCAGACACGTCATCTATGGTTAAGCGTGCGCCGTGCGTCCAGTATGATTTGGGCCGTCGCCAGATTTTATTTTGGCAAAACGCCCCTGATCAGCCCACCCTAATCGTCTTTCGGCATCTTCTTCAGCGCTTTGGCGAGCGAGGTCATATCGTCGGGCATTGCCACTTTGAACGAGACATCCTTGCCCGTGATCGGATGGGTAAAGCCGAGACTGGCCGCATGCAGCGCTTGCCGGTCAAAGCTGCGCGCGAGCCGTTTGGCAATGTCGAACGCGTCACCCGCACCATGCGCTTTGATCCCCTTATTGCGGGCATAGACCGGATCTCCGATCAGCGGCGCGCCGATATGGCTCATATGGACACGGATCTGATGGGTGCGGCCCGTCTCGAGCCGGCATTCGATTTTCGCCGCAGCGGGCAGCCCGGCCGTCTTGTCGAGCATGCCATAAGTCTCAAGCGCCTTGTAATGGGTGATCGCATGCCGCCCCGCGCCGCTTTCAGGGTTTTTGACAACCGCCATTTTCTTCCGGTCCGCGTTCGAGCGCGCCAGACGGGTCTCGATCGTGCCGACCAGCGGACGCGGCGCACCCCGTGTCAGCGCCACATAGGTCCTCTCCATTGTATGTTCGGCAAACATTTTCGACAGGCCCGCATGCGCGGCATCGGATTTGGCCACCACCATGACGCCGCTCGTCAGCTTGTCGATGCGGTGGACGATGCCGGGCCGTTCGACCCCGCCAATGCCGGTCAGCTCGCCCTTGCAATGATGCAACAGTGCATTGACCAGCGTGCCCGTCCAGCTGCCAGGCGCAGGATGGACGGCCATGCCAATCGGCTTGTTGACGATGATCAGGTCAGCGTCCTCGTGCAGAATGTCGAGCGGAATGTCCTCCGGCTCTGGTACGGCGGGCACGGGGTCGGGCACTTGCAATTCATAAACGCCGGTTGCGATGATCTTCGCGCGCGGGTCGCGGACAATCTGGCCGTCCACTTTCAGCGCCCCTGACTGGATCAGGGATTTGACGCGTGATCGCGAAACGGCCTCACATTTTTCAGAAAGCCAAAGGTCGAGCCGCGCGCCAGAATCGTCGCCGGTTGCAGTTGCAGAGAAAATATCCATTCATGTATTTAGCAGGTCTGGCCCGACTTCGTAAAGTTTCGTCTCACTTGCGTTACAATTAAATGATAGGAACACCCCGTGGCGATATGGATGGATACCTTATGACGAGATTGACGCGACGCCGATTGCTGGTTCTGTCAGGCGGCGGAGCAGGGCTCGCGGCCTGCCAAACCGGTGGCAAGGTGGCACCGCCCTTTGCCGGAAAAGTCCGGTTCGATCATGGTGTGGCGTCGGGCGACGCCCTGTCTGATCGGGTCATCCTGTGGACCCGCGTGACACCAGAGCGTGTGACACCAGAGAGGGCGCGCGCAGATGCGGTCGTCACTGTGGTCTGGCAGGTGTTTGAAGACGCGGGCCTAATACGCGAAGTTCAGGCGGGCGCCGCCCAGACCTCTGCCGCGCGCGATTATACGGTGAAAGTCGATGTGACAGGGCTCACGCCAGCACGTGAGTATTTCTATGCGTTTTCCGTGTTCACCGATGTGGGCGTCATCGCCTCGCCAAGCGGACGCACGCGCACTTTGGCCACGTCCGGCACCCGTCCGGTCCGCGCGGTTTTCCTGTCCTGTTCGAATTATCCCTTCGGCCAGTTCAACGCCTATGACGCCGTTTCGCGCGAACCGGATGTCGATGTCATCATCCATCTCGGCGATTATCTCTACGAATATGGCCCTGACGGCTATGGCGGCGAGGCAGGCAAAGCACTTGGTCGCGAACATATCCCGCCTTACGAGATTACCACGCTGGCCGATTACCGCGCCCGCCATGCCCAGTACAAATCTGACAAGGCGCTCCAGCGCGCTCATGCCGCCGCCCCGTGGATCTGCACATGGGACGATCATGAGAGCGCAAACAACAGCTACCGCACCGGCGCGCAGAACCATAACTCCGACACCGAAGGCCGCTGGAACAAGCGCAAACAACAAGCCGTGCAAGCCTATCTCGAATGGATGCCCGTGCGGGACCCGGCGACGGGCAGGGCCAGCGCGGCGCTGTGGCGGCGGTTTGATTTTGGCGATCTGGCAAGTGTGTTATGCCTTGAAACGCGGCTGACCGGCCGGTCCGAAGAGATCAGCTGGAACGCCAGACTGGCCGATATAGAGCCTGCTGCCCTTAGAGATGTGGCACGCGACACACTGCAAGATGTGAACGCCCCGGGCCGGACCATGCTGGGGGCTGCGCAGGAAGACTGGCTGGCCGAGCAATTGGCAAGTTCAGCAACCGGTGGCAAAATCTGGCAAGTGCTCGCCAATCAGGTCATCATGGCGCGCGCCGAGTTTCCCGACTTTAACCGGACGCTGACACCGGCTCAAATTGAAGGCGCGATTGCGGGCGCTGGCGCAAATGGAGCCATTATCAAAAGACTGCTCGGGCTTTCCGCGCTAGATGTGCCGTCAAATCTTGATGCATGGGACGGCTTCCCCGCCGCGCGCGAGCGGCTCTATGCGGCGGCAAAATCGGCCGGAGCCTCACTGGTCACTCTGACAGGGGACACCCATACGGGCTGGGCGAACCGCCTTGTTGATGCAAGCGGCGAGGCGCGCGGGGTCGAGTTCGGCTGCACCTCGGTCACCTCACCCGGATTGGGCGATATTCTGCAAGGCGTCGAAGGGGTCGGGCAGATGTTTGCCGACACCAATGAGGATGTCGAATGGTTCGATCCCGATGGCAACGGGTATTCTATCCTTGAATTGACGGCTGAAACGGCGCGGGTGGACTTCTTTAAAGTCTCCACAATTACCGATCGGAACTATTCGGTCTCCCGTACCGCAGGCTTCCAAACGCAAAAGCAGGCCCCGGGCACACTAAATCCGGTCTAGCGTCTGCTCACCCTCGACAGGCCGGACCAGCTAATGCAAGGCATCCGGCGGGCGGGGCAGGTCGGCAATATCCTCAGGCGAATGCTGGATAATCACCTTTGCGCCAAGGGCTGCAGCGCGGGCCTCGAACGTATCCATTGAGGCAAGCGTCTGGGCTTCATCATGATTAAAGCGCGGCACACGGCGCAGCTCGCGGCTGATCTGCCGGTGATAAAGATCGCCGGTCAGAAGAACGGGGCCGGTTTCAGACAAGTTGACCAGTAGCGAAGTATGGCCGGGCGTATGTCCGGGCGTCGGGATAATCACAACCGAGCCATCGCCAAACACGTCATGCTCGCCGGTAAAGGTCTCATGTGTCAGCGTCGCAAAGCTCTCGAACGGATTGGTCACCTCGCCATCAACCTCTGGAGCGTTTTCCAGCGCTTCGGGCGTTTCGGGAAACATGCTCTCATACTCGGCCTCGTGGACGAGCCAGGTCGCCTCCTGAAATTGGTCTGCTTGTCCGGAATGGTCAAAATGGCTGTGGGAGATCGAGACATAATCGAGATCCCACGGCGCATAGCCAAAGTCCCGCATCTGTTCGGTCAGGGTCCGGTCCATAGACAGGGTAAAGACATCGCTTTCCTGTTCGCCCGCACCGACAAGGCCCGATGGCAGGCCGAGATCCCATAACAGGTCGCCTTTGGGATGGCGGATCAGCCAGCATGTGTCGGCAAAGACACCTATCTGTCCGGCAAAGTCGCCCGCGCTTGAAAACCCGTCCAGATCAGAAATCTGGATCGTGCCGCAGTCGAGCATATACATATGGAGCGCGGCTTTTTCTGTGCTCTGCGCAGGCGCTGCGTCGGTCGAACCTGCCGAATCAGAGGGGCCGGACGTGTCGGTTTCGGAGCCACCCGAACAGCCGACCAATATACAGGTTGCGAGCAAAAATGGTGTAAGTTTCACGAGTTAGACCCCTTAATAGATCACAACTCTTACCCCGTTTCGCTCTCTTTCAAAAGTCGCTGACCCGCAATTTCACGGTAAAAACAACTCTGGCGGTGCGTATGACAGGCGCCACCCGTTTGGTTGACTTTCATTAGAATTGCATCCTGATCGCAATCAACACGCATCTCCACCACTTGCTGCGTGTTTCCCGATGTCGCGCCTTTGACCCAGAGCTTCTTTCGCGAGCGCGACCAATAGGTCGCTTTGCCGGTCTTGATGGTTTTTGCAAGAGCCTGCTCATTCATCCAGGCAAGCATCAACACTTCATTTGTGGACGCATCCTGCGTGATCACGGTGATCAGCCCGGCTGCATTAAACCTCGGGCGCAGTTCTTTGGTATTGTTTTGTTCGGTTTCGGAGAACAAAGGCGGGGAAAAAGACTTGGCCATAATGGGTAAACCGTACAATGGGTGACTCTAAACGCATTCTCTCTTATCTAGCCAAGGTCGGAGCGAAGCTCAACAATCTTCCTTCACAAAGAGAAAGACGAACATGACCGCGCGCATAGATATTGTCGAAGTTGGCCCGCGCGACGGGCTACAGAATGACGCCGCAAATTTGAGCGTGGCGCAGAAAGTCGAATTTATCCACAGGCTCGATGCAGCGGGCGTGCGCCGGATGGAGACGGGGAGCTTTGTCTCGCCGCGCGCAGTGCCGAAAATGGCCGATAGTGCGGAGGTTTTCCGCAATATAAACAAAGATGAAGGCCGTAGCCGGATTGCACTTGCCCTGAATGAGAAAGGCGTGCGCCGGGCCATTGATGCAGGCGCAGACGAGATCAACTTCGTGCTGGTGGCCGGAGAGGGCTTTGGTCAGCGGAATCAAGGCATGAGCCCGCAGGAAACCGCTGACATGTTGGCGCTCTGTGCTCCGCTCGCCCATGACGCGAATATAGCGCTTTCGGCAACCATATCTGTTGCTTTTGGTGACCCGTATGATGGCGAGGTTGATCCGGCCATTGTGGCCAATCTGGCCGCGCAAGCCCAGCGCGCGGGCGCGGCAGAAATTGCGCTGGGCGACACAATCGGCGTGGCAACGCCCTGGCAGGTCCGCGATGTTTTCGAACGGGTCCGGATCGAAGCGCCCGACGTTTATCTGCGCGCGCATTTCCACGACACACGCGGCAGCGCGCTCGGCAATGTCTATGCAGCGATTGAGGCGGGTGTGAACATCATAGACGCAAGCTGCGGCGGCATTGGCGGTTGTCCGTTTGCCCCTGCGGCGACGGGCAATGTGGCCACTGAAGACGTTGTGTTCATGCTCGAGCGGGCCGGCTTCGACACCGGCATTGATCTCGACAGGATGATCGACACGGCCAAATGGCTCGAAACCGTGCTCGGCCATCCGGTCAGCTCCAGCCTTGTGCGGGCAGGGCGGTTTCCCTAGCCCTTTTCGGCCTTCGCAGTGCGCCGCAGCCTGGTCGAGCTTTGATGGTTGAGCGGCGCATTGAGGAAGGTCCATGCGGGCGCCTTGGCATCGGCAAGGCAAATACTGGCATGCGCAGGCCGCCTGGCCGAGGCAAACCGCCGCTCGAACGGAGAGTTCCCCGCCCGTCCGCCCGGGCGCGCGATGATCGCAATCGGCAGTGTCTGGCCAATCTCTTGCCAGTTTCGCCAGTGATGGAAATTGCCAAGATTGTCCGACCCCATAATCCACACGAACCGATCTGACCTGTGGCGTGCATTAATGGCGGTCAGCACATCCGCCGTATAGGTCAGGCCAAGGCGCGCTTCGATGTCGAGCACTTTCATCCTGGGTGAACGAGCCACTGCGCGGGCGGACGCAAGCCTCGCCGCAAAGTCCCCATGGCTCGATTTTAGCGGGTTCCCGCGCGCCACAATCCACCAGACCCAATCGAGTTGCAGCCGGGTGAGCGCCGTTTGTGCCACATGCAGGTGTCCGGCATGGGCGGGATTGAACGAGCCGCCAAACAGCCCGATCCTTTGCCCGCCATTAGGACGATATAGATCAGAAGTGTTCGGCAGGTGCATGGCTCAGACCGTCTTGCAAATGTCTTTTACGGTTATATTGGCCCTGTCTAGCACGGTTTTCATGGCCGGACAGGCGCGATGTGACATCTCCGTGAAGGAGTGTGGCTTGTCCGTGTTTGCCGAATTGCCTATCTCTGTAGGATCGAGCACGAAAAGGTAACTACATGATCAAATCGGTAAATATGGCCCTGATTTTGGCCGCTATGATGTTGGCAGCGCCCAGTACGGCCATCGCCCAGAAAGATTTGGCAGCCCAGCAAGCTCTGGCAGAACGCAATAGCTGGTATGGCAAACCATTTGCGCTCAACGGTCAGGATGTTGTCTCGTTTCACGAGGCCAGCGGGCCGGTTGCGGGCACTGAAGACTACACAACCATGTGGGACAATACCGAATGGCGGTTCAGCTCGGCCGAAAACCGTGACGCGTTCGAAGCTGATCCGGCACGCTATGTTCCCGAATTTGGCGGCTATTGCCCCGTCGCGCTCACCCAAGGCGATGCAAAAATTGGCACAGCCGAGCATTTCACCCTCGTCGATGAAAAGCTGTATCTCAACTACAATCAGGAAGCGGAAAACTCGTTTGACGACAATCCCATTGGCTATATCGCGGCGGCCAAGCTAAGCTTCTAAAACACAGACAAAGCCGAACCGCTTTAGCCGTCCCGCGTCTGGCCGGTGCCGCGCACGATGTATTTGAACAGGGTCAATTGCTCGGCCCCCACCGGCCCGCGCGCATGGACGCGGCCTGTCGCAATGCCAATCTCTGCGCCCATGCCAAACTCGCCGCCATCGGCAAACTGGGTTGAGGCATTGTGCATGATGATGCCCGCATCCACTTCGGCAAAGAACCGGGCGGCGGTATCCTCATCCGTGGTTAGAATGCACTCGGTATGGCCCGAGCCATAGGTTGCGATATGCTCCAAGGCCCCGTCGAGCCCGTCGACAAGTTTGACCGCCAGCGTCGGCGCAAGATATTCGGTCCGCCAGTCTGCCTCGTCAGCCGCATCCATACCCGGAAAGATCGACCGCGCCCGCGCATCGGCCCGCAACTGGCAGCCCGCGCTTTGCAAGGCTTGCGCAATCGGAGCAAGTTGGCTCGCCGCCGCTTTCGTATCGATCAGCAGGGTTTCAAGCGCCCCGCAAATGCCCGTCCGGCGCAGCTTGGCGTTCAGGATAATCTCGATGCTTTGGTCGAGCGGCAGACTGCCATCAAGATAGATATGCACCAGACCCTCAAGATGCCCGATCACCGGCACCCGCGCATCCGCCTGCACCCGTTCGACGAGCGAGCGCCCACCGCGCGGCACGACCACATCGACATTGCCGCCAAGCCCGGACAGCATATGTCCAACGGCGGCGCGGTCAGTGGTTGGCACTTTCTGGATCGCGTCCTCGGGAAGCCCAGCCGCTTTGAGCGCCTGACGCAACAGATCGGCAATCGCGCCAGAGGAATGGGTGCTTTCGGACCCGCCGCGCAGAATGGCCGCATTGCCCGACCGGATGCACAGCGCGCCCGCGTCAGCGGTGACATTCGGACGGCTTTCATAGATGATGCCGATCACGCCCAGCGGCGTGCTGACCCGCGCAATGTCGAGCCCTGACGGCACGCTCCAGCGCGCCAGCTCCCGCCCGACCGGATCGTCGAGTTTTGCCACCGTTTCCAGCCCGTCCGCCATAGCGTCAATGCGCGCGCCGGTCAGCTCCAGCCGGTCGAGCAGCGCCGGTGTCAGCCCTTTCGTGCGGGCCTCTTCCATATCGCGCGCATTGGCCTCCATCAGCGCGGCCTTGTTCTCGCGCACCAGTCTCGCCATGCCCATCAAAGCGTCGGTGCGCTCGCCCGCGCTCGCGAGCCCAAGCCGCGTCGCCGCCGCGCGGGCGCGTTTGCTGATCTCGATCATTTGTGTGGCCAGCGCATTGGGGAGGAGGGGGGATTGTTTGTTCATCCCGACCAAGTGCCGCAAATCTGCCTTAAGGGCAAGCCAACTGCGAAGTCTCAATGCGGCGCGCGGCGGCCGCTTTCCGCAGCGCGAGGGCTGGACAGGACGCGGTTCTATGACAGGCTGCTTACACAAAGAGGGAGGAGGATCGGCCATTGTCCAGCACGTCCCAATCGCCCAAGCGTGGGCGGGAGCTTCCCTTGCCGGTCATGCTCGCCTACGGGGTCGGCTCGGTGGCCTATGGTGTCAAGGACACCGGGTTCGGGTTTTTCCTGCTTTTGTTCTATGGCACGGTGATCGGACTTGACGGGCGGCTCGTCGGGCTCGCCCTCTTGTTCATTCTCGTCTTCGATGCGTTTAGCGATCCGATTGTTGGATATGTATCAGACAATTGGCGCTCGAAATGGGGGCGGCGACACCCGTTCATGTATGCCGCAGCGATCCCGGTGCCGGTGTCATTCTATTTCCTCTGGAACCCGCCCGATTGGTCCAATGATGCCTTGCTCATCTATCTCGTCAGCCTCGCCGCTTTGATCCGCACCTTCATCACCCTATACGAAACACCAAGCTCCTCTCTGCTGCCCGAATTGGCGTCCGACTATGACGAGCGGGCAAAGCTTCAGGCCTTCCGCAACTATTTTGGCTGGACGGGCGGGAACGCCATGTCGGTGATCGGGTTTGGGGTGATCTTCGCCGTCTCGGCCAGTAATCCGGACGGGCTGATGAGCCGGCAGGCCTATACAAATTTCGGCATGCTGGGCGCGGTGCTCATTTTTCTGGCGATCATGATTTCCGCGCTGGGCACACACAAACGCATCCCTGATTTCGAGCCGCCACCGCCGCGTCGGAAACTCACCCTCGCGCAGATCTTCGCCGAAGTGTTCGAGACATTGAGAGACGGGTCTTTTGGCGCTTTGTTTGCGGCCACC
>CALLCD010000278.1 GCA_938049795.1 uncultured Hyphomonadaceae bacterium
AATGGTCGCCGAATATGAAGCGCTGGCGGGTACGGAAATTCTGGGCCGCAAAGTCGTTGATGTGAACACGGTCAATGGCGCGCGGGTTACGCTGGACGATGGCTCTTGGGTGCTCGTGCGCGCGTCTTCGAACAAGCCGGAACTTGTGGTCGTTGTCGAGTCGATGGCGTCCGAGCACGATATGCGCGACCTCTTCCACAAAGAGGTCAAACCGCGTCTGGGCAAGCATGCTGAGGTCGGGGCGTATAATCAGGAGATTTGAGCTTTTTGTTTGTCTCCGGTCGGCTACGCCGCCCATGAGACGTGGCTTCGCCAGCTCAAGGCTGTGGTCTCCATTGGCGACTCCCCGCGACTTGATCGCGGGGCCCATCTCGAGAGGGCGCGGTAAGGCTGGTTTTGACTTACTCAAGACGATCTATCCCGCTTGGAAAGACCTTGCTCTCAAACTGCCTCTGCATCGCTTGCAAGATCGGGTGATGGGCCCCGCGATCAAGTCGCGGGGAATCGTGAATTGGGCCAATGCTCTCCACCCGCGACTCCCCGTGGCTTGACCATGGGGCCCATCTCGTCGGGGTGCGGCGGGGCCTGTTGTGGCTTATTCAAGACCATCTGTCCCATTTGGAAAGCCCTCGCTCTCGAACGACCCTGGTCCTCCATTGTGAGACCGAGTGATGGGCCCCGCGATCAAGTCGCGGGGAGTCGCCGGTGGAGGGTGCTTTTCTCTACCTTCACCTTGACCACGCGGCCCAGCTCCGCAACCATGCCACATGGCTCGTTTTGACCTCATTGCCTGTTATATCATGGCCAATCGGAAACAGGGCACGCTCTATGTTGGGGTGACATCCGATCTTGTCCGGCGGGTCGCAGAGCACAAGGCCGGTCGCGGCTCTGCCTTTACGCGAAAATATGGCTGCACTCGGCTTGTTTGGTTTGAACAGTTTGAAGAGATGGGCCAGGCGCTGCGCCGTGAAAAGCGGCTCAAGGAATGGCAGCGGCGCTGGAAGATTGACCTGCTGGAGAGCGTGAACCCTGATTGGCGGGATCTGGTGGGTGAGTTGCCTTTGCATCGGTTGTAAGACCGGGTGATGGGCCCCGCGATCAAGTCGCGGGGAATCGTGAATTGGGCCAATGCTCTCCACCCGCGACTCCCCGTGGCTTGACCATGGGGCCCATCTCGTCGGGGTGCGGCTTGGCTGGTTTTGACTTATTCAAGACCATAAATCCGGTTTGGGCCGACCTTGCTCCCGAACGGCCTTGGTCCTCCATTGCCAGACTGGGTGATGGGCCCCGCGGTCGAGCCGCGGGGAGGCGTGAATTTGGTGTGTGTTCTCCACTTGCGCAAGCGGTGTCGCCGACGGGAGGCAAAACCAATGAGCCCACTTGATCTGGCGGCATGATTGCTGCACTCCTCCGGGAGAACTGACCCATATTCGGAGTAGAGTGATGCGTATTACCATGATCGGCACAGGTTATGTCGGGCTTGTTTCGGGGGCGTGTTTTGCCGATTTCGGGCATGTGGTGACGTGTGTGGACAAGGATGTGTCCAAGATTGACCGGCTGAATGTGGGTGATATTCCGATTTACGAGCCCGGCCTCAAGCGCCTTGTGGCCAATAATGTCGCGGAGGAGCGGCTGTTTTTCACCACCGAATCGAAAGACGCGATCGCAAATGCGGATGCGGTGTTTATTGCCGTGGGCACACCGTCGCGGCGTGGGGACGGGCATGCCGATCTGCAATATGTCTATGCGGTGGCCGAGGAAATTGCCCAGCATATGAACGGGTTTACCGTTGTCGTGACGAAATCCACGGTGCCGGTGGGGACGGGCGACGAGGTGGAGGCGATCATCAAGAAGGCGCGGCCGGATGCGGATTTTGCCGTCGTGTCGAACCCGGAATTTTTGCGCGAAGGGGCCGCGATCAAGGATTTCAAGATTCCGGACCGGATTGTTGTCGGCACCGAGGATGAACGCGCGCGTGCGGTGATGCGCGAGGTGTATCGGCCGCTATTCCTGAAAGAAAGCCCCATTGTGTTCACCTCGCGGCGGACCTCCGAACTGATCAAATATGCCGGCAATGCGTTTCTTGCGGTGAAGATTACCTTCATCAACGAGATGGCCGATCTTTGCGAGCAGGTTGGCGCGAATGTGCAGGAAGTGGCGCGCGGGATCGGGCTTGATGGCCGGATCGGGCCGAAATTTCTAAATGCGGGGCCGGGCTATGGCGGCTCGTGTTTCCCGAAAGACACGCTGGCTCTGTCGAAAACGGCCAATGATTATGGCGCGCCGGTGCGGATTGTCGATACGGTGGTCGAGGTCAACAAGGCGCGCAAAAAGGCGATGGCGGGCAAGGTGATCGCGGCGCTTGGCGGCGATGTGGCGGGCAAGCGGATTGCCGCGCTCGGGCTCGCTTTCAAACAGAACACGGACGATATGCGCGATGCGCCCTCGCTGGACATTGTGCCGATGTTGCAGGAGGCGGGTGCGCAGGTGGTGGCGTTTGATCCTGAGGCAATGGGCGAGGCGGCAAAGCTCTTGCCTGAGCTTGAACTGGCCAAATCGCCGTGGGAGGCCCTTGAAGGGGCGGACGCGATGGTGATCATTACCGAATGGGACCAGTTTCGCGCGCTTGATCTCGAACGGATCAAAACCGCGATGGCGGGGAATATCGTGGTTGATCTGCGCAATATTTACCGGCCTGATAATATGGCGGCGAAGGGCTTTTCCTATACGTCGATTGGCCGTCCGCAAGGGTAGGCTCTTTATTTGGCGCGCATCTTGTCACAAAACCGGTGCCCACTTTTGTGGATGCGCTAGCTAGGCGAAACGAAACCTGTTAACCCGTCTCCAGATTCAAACTCTGGAGCGCTTCATGAAATTTTTCGTTGATACTGCCGACACAAAAGACATTGCCGAACTGGCCGCCACGGGCCTTGTCGATGGGGTGACGACGAACCCGTCCCTGATCGCCAAATCGGGGCGGGATTTTGCCGAAGTGATCAAGGAGATTTGCGCACTGACGGATGGCCCGGTCAGCGCCGAAGTGGTGGCGACCGATTATGAGGGCATGGTGTCGGAAGGCCGGACGCTTGCGAAAATTGCGTCCAATGTCTGCGTGAAACTGCCGCTGACGATGGACGGATTGCGCGCCTGCCGGACGCTCTCGGATGAGGGCACGCCGGTCAATGTCACGCTATGCTTTTCGGCCAATCAGGCCTTGCTGGCGGCGAAAGCGGGCGCGGCGTTTATCTCCCCCTTTATCGGGCGGCTTGACGACATCCATATTGACGGGATGGAGCTGATCGAAGAGATCCGGCTGATCTATGACAATTACGGATTCGAGACGGAAATCCTCGCCGCGTCGATCCGCACGGCGAACCATGTCAAACAGTCTGCGCTTGCGGGCGCGGATGTGATGACCGCGCCGCCCGGGGTCATTCGCGGGCTCGCCAACCACCCGCTGACCGACAAAGGCCTTGCCGCGTTTCTGGCCGATGCCGAAAAGGCGGGGATTAAAGTTTAGGCAAGGACTTGCAGCGTGCCGTCATCTTCGAGATAGGCGGGCGGGCAGATCACTATATCATAGGGGCGTTTGGTTGTGGTCGTCACAAGGGCGGGCTGGAACCGCCGCCATGCACCCTCTTCATGGCGCAGATAGGCATAGCCAAGTTTCTCGGTAATGCCCTGAATTGGCGTGCTGTCCCACGGCGTCTCGAAGGCTCCGGGGATGATCAGAAGGTCGATTTCGCGTTTCCAGAGCCGGGCCATCCATGTGCCGATGCTTGCGCCCATGATCTGATGGGTTTTTAGCGCGGCGATGAGGTCTTGTGCCTCTTGGGCATAGTCTGAGGCGGGGTCACGGAGCAGGCCGGTTGCGCTTGCCAGCGGTTTACGGTCGCCGGCGGCGGGGGCGAGCGGTTCGAATGTGTCGAGCCTGGTGATGCGGTGGACGTGTTCAGAGCCTGGCCGGTAGCCATAGACTTCGTCGGTGTTGATGTCGCCAATATAGGCCGCGATGACTTTTCCGTCGGCCACCATCGCGACCATTGTGGCGACGCCATGGGATTGCCGCCGGACAAAGGCTTTGGTGCCGTCGAGCGGATCAACGGTGAAATAGGCCGAGATGGGCGGGGTGGCGGAAAGGGTCAGCGCGTCTTCTTCGGCAATGACGCCGCACTCCGGGAAGCATTCACGAAATGTCCTGAGATACACCTCTTGGGCGCTGATGTCGGCCGAGGTGAACACGTCGTCCATATCGCCTGCATAGCCCGCTTTGGTTGTGGCTTCGAAATGGGTGCGCTGGTTTGCGATTGTGGTTGAGGCGCGTCTGACGGCTTCTTTCAGGATGCGCCCGACGGCGTGGCCGTTTAGGTCGCCAATATTGAGTGTTGTATCAGTCATAGATGGTCCTCCGATAGGTTCGGCTTCGCTTTTGGTTTTAAGTTTAGGATGTTTGCCAGACCTAAGGCGCACGCATGGCGGCAACCGATGGGCTAACCCCGATCTCTTAGGCCTTATCTTACCAGCAGGCAAGCGCTCTGTCGGCCAGCCTATTTCGTGGTGGCTTGGTGGGCAGGCGTTCTAGCCCTTGAAGTCCTTGCCGCGTTTTTCGGGCTTTGGCTCCGGGTCTTCACCGATGAGCTCGGCGTCGAAGCGGTCGAGCAGGGCCTGTTCGGCGGGGTCGACTTCGCCATCGGCGGCGGCGATCTTGTGCAGGATTTCGCGCAGGCGCTCCGCTCCGCCCGTATTGAGCATCATATTGCCCCAATAGACCAGCTTCTCCACAGGCGGAATATCGTCCGGATGGCGGCAATATTCCTTGAAGCTGACCGGATCGAACGCATTGTCATATTTGAGCGCTTCGGTCTGGGCGACCTCAATCTCGCGATCATCGACCACGCCATCGGCCAGTGTCATGGTGGCGAGGAACATGCTGAGCACATTTGAAAAAGCGGTCTGGCCCTTGACGCCATCATCATCGCTGACGCCGGACTGGTGGGCGATGATTTGCTGGTAGACATCGGTCAGCCGCTCTTCGATGTTTTCGATACTGTCCGAGCGCGCGATCAGCGTTTTGTCGGGCATGATCGAGGCTTTGAGCCGTTCGACATCGGCAAAGGTTTCGGTGTTCAGGCCAAGCGCTTCGATGCGGTCGGCGGTGACCGGATGGGTGTCGGTGGGGTGGGGGACTTCCGCTTCCATGCCGAGGACGGCAAGACCGGAGATTTTGTCATGGTCGATGTCGTAGCGCGTCCGATCTACGAAATTGCGCGACAGATTGCGTGAGAAGCGGCCGACCTGGACGCGCCCGATCATCTCGTCAAACTCGGCTTGCCAGATTGCCGACAGGACGGACACTTTGAGCAGGGCATCGCTGAGGGCTTCGGGAGAGCCGGCTTCAGCGCCAAACTGGTCTGCGCGCATTTCGCGTTCGCGGCTGATCCGGCCTGAGGCGCGCGAGAATGTGTCGAGGACAAAGCCGAGAATATAGCTGACGGGCAGGGTGAGGGGCCCAAGCTTATTGTCTTCCCCGCGCAAGCCGATCAGCGCCGAGTGCAGGCCGCGATAGACCGGCGCAAAGCGTTTGGAATAGGCCGTGTCCGCGCCGGAAAAGTGCGCCAGTTCATGGCCGATCACTGAGGTAATCTCCTCCTCGCTCAACATGCGCAGCAAGGGCAGCGACAAAAACAGGGTCTCGCCTTTCATCGGGGTCTTCTCGAACGGGGTCAGGACATGGGCGGAGGTGGCGAAAAAGGTTGCGTCGAGGCCCAGCACGATATTGTTGGGCGGCTTGGTTTTGAGTTTGCGGCAGAGCGCGGAGACGACGCGATGGATGTGCGGCGCATCAATCGGGCGGATGGGCAGGCCAACCACCGTGGTCGAGGCGCGTTTGAACATGCCAAGGGCGCTCAGGACCACGCCCCCGCCTGCGCCAATGGCCATCACCGCCACCGCAATCGGGATGATGATATGCACCGTGCCCAGAAAATGACTTTCCAGCACGAACAGGCTGCCCGCAATCAGCAGCCCTTGCGCAATCGCGATCAGTCCGCAGACGAGCAGCGCAAAGAAAGCCAGCGGCGGAAAGCTTAGCGCGAGGACAGAGCGGTGCCAGCCGGTGAGTAGGGCAACGAGTTTGACAATGACCAGCAAGGCGAGCCCGACCGCCCCTGTCGCCATCGCTGCCCAGCCCAGCCGGAGCGCTTCGGGAAATGCGGAACAGACGCTGGCGCCAGACCCGCCGCCCAGACAAGATAGAAATGGAGAGATGGCGTCTTTGGGTGTGTTCAATCCCGCATCCCAAAACGGCAAAATGGCGACGCCCAGGGCCAGCAAGGGCACAACCAACACGGCAAGCAATACGGTTATAAGCCTCATTTCCATTCCTCCCTGTTTTCAGGGAAGTGGACAAATGGGCACCCGTCAAGGGCACAGCTTCAGTTAGGAGCGTGCCAGCCCCCGCGCTTACGCCTCAATCGGGCGCAGGATCACCGGCATCCAAGTATAGCCCTTTACAAAGGCGTTCGGGGTCAGGTTCGGTTCGGCGAGGACTTCGATGTCGGAGAAGCGTTTGAGGATTTCTTCCCACAAAATCTGAAGCTGCAGCTCGGCCAGACGATTGCCGACGCAGCGGTGGATGCCAAAGCCGAAAGAGAGATGCTGGCGGACATTAGGCCGCTCGATCCAGAGATCATCTGGGCGCTCGAACCGGGTCTCGTCGCGATTGCCCGAGGCATACCACATGGCGATCTGGTCGCCTTTCTTGATGGTCTGGCCGTGCATTTCGACATCTTCGAGCGCGGTGCGGCGCATGAAGGCGAGCGGGGTTTGCCAGCGGATTGTCTCGGAGACGAAAGCCGGGACCAGCGAGTGATCGGCTTTGAGAATGTCGAACTGGTCGCGGAATTTGTTGAGCGCATAGACGCCGCCCGTCATAGAGTTGCGGGTTGTGTCATTGCCGCCGACGATCAACAGGATGACATTGCCCAAAAGCTCCATCGGCACCATGTCTTTGGTCTTTTCGCCGTGGGCCAGCAGGCTCATCAGATCATTGGATTTCGGATTGGCTTTGCGATCCTGAAAGATCTGCATGAACACGGTTAGGCATTCGAGCATTTCCTGACGCCATTGTTCTTCCCCGCCCGGGCAAATGTCGGGATTGTTCATATTGGTCACAACGTCGGACCAGCGGGTCAGCTTGCGGCGATCCTCGAAGGGAAAATCAAACAGGGTGGCGAGCATCATTGTGGTCAGCTCGATGGAAACTGTGTCCACCCAGTCAAACGGGGTGTTGACCGGCAGGCTGTCGAGCAGGTCTTGTGTCCGTTTACGGATGATCGGCCCGAACACTTTGAGATTTGGCGGGCCGACGGCGGGCTGGACCGTCTTGCGCTGGACGCCGTGGCGCGGTTCGTCCATCGCGATGAACATCGGCATTTCAAAATCTTCAATCGGGTCGCCAAGCGTAATCCCGCCATGCTCCCAGGAGGACGAAAAGCGGGTGTGGTCAATATCGATCTTCATAATGTCTTCGTAACGGGTGACCGACCAGTAGCCGCCAACAAAGCTGTCCTCGCACCAATGCAGCGGCGCTTCCTTGCGCATCCGGGCGAACCTGTCCCAATAACCCATCCGTCGCCACAGTTCGGGGTCGACAAGGTCGATGTCTTCGAGTCTGATCTCGGAGGCGGGCGGGATTGGCGCGCCAAATTCAAGCTGGGTGTGGAAGAGGGGCGCGCGCGGTGTGGGCTCAGGCCGCTCCAGCGCGTCAATCTCGATCTCATGTGCTGTGTCGGCCATATCCGGTGTTCCTCTTATGAAATGCGCGTTGAACGTCTGGAATAGTATTTAGCACAAAGCGCGAGAAAAAACTATGACGGGTGTGTCACTTTTTCTATTTGTCCCCCGCTAAAGCGATGGGACGTGGCTTCGCCAGCTCAGGGCTGTTTTTGTTTGCTTCCCGCTAAAGCGATGAAGCGCGCCTTTGGCGGCTCATGGCTCTTTTTGTTTGTCTCCGGTCGGCTCCGCCGCCCATGAGACGTGGCTCCGCCAGCTGAGGGCTCTCGCTCCACACGCACCCAAGGTCCGTCTCCCCAACGAACGTTGGGGTCCATGGCGACTTGTCCGGTCTTTGTGGCGGCTTCCCCAATATGCAACCACGCCAAGCCAGCCCCGCCTTCGCAGGGCATACGGGTATTTTGGTGCTATTTGAGTCATTTGCAGCTGAAGCGCGAGAGGCTTACTTGGAGCGAATTTAAGCCACTGACATCTATTACGATTTAGAGCATACTGGTACCGAAGTAGTCTTATCAGGAGGGTGACGAATATGCTTGCTGCTTCGCAATCTACCATGGGCCATAACTACATTAATGGTGGTCCGGGAGTGTTGGTCTCCGGTTTCGTCTGGTTAATCTCAGCGATCGTTACCTATGCTATCGGATTTCAAGCTGGAATGCTCTCTTTGTTTGTCGGCGGGATGCTGATTGTTCCTATTTCCGGAGTCATTGAACGCCAGATGAGGGACGACGTTGTTGCGCCCGACAAAGGTTTAACACGATTGGCAATACTGACCTTGCCCTTACTGTTTGGCGGATTGTTTCTCGGTTACATCATGTCATTCCGAAACGAAGCGCTATTCTATGAAATTGTGGCGATTGCCATCGGTCTTCGCTATCTCGTTTTCTCCAGAATATACGGTCTCAAATCATTTATCGTATTGGGGCTTCTGCTGATCATTACGGGTATCGGTGCCTATTTCAGAGCAAGTTCCCTCGTTTTCGTACCTGCAGCCGTAGGAGTCATCGAACTTATAGTTGGGAGCTTCTTGATGCAGCGCAAACGGACCTGACATCTGTTTGATCCTGCATGCGTCCGTTTTTGGGCGACTTAAGCCTCTGAGCTAACGTCTCCTCAGACGCCGAGAGCGGACATTGATGATATGAGGATAGCGCTCGTTTTATCCCACACTTCTCAATTCCCAGCGAGCGTCAGGACCCCCGTCCCACATACCCTGATTTCGAAAAGCCGAGAGGGTGGGTGCCCCGGCACCTTATTCTGAGCCACTCAGCCGAGCGTTCCCAAACGTGCCTTATGGACCGCTGCGCGTAGGCGTTTGGCGAGGCGGGTGCGTTGTTCGGGGGTTAGGAAGCGGCCGATGATGAAGGCTTTGTTGGAATAGGCGATGCGTAAATGCGTGTGCGGGGTGGTTGGGGTGTCCAGTTCGATGCGGACGAAAGCGACGGGGAGATCGGCGGTCTT
>CALLCD010000279.1 GCA_938049795.1 uncultured Hyphomonadaceae bacterium
ACAGTATAAGCTTATGCACAAATACTTGCATTTACCTGACTATATCGCCTATTCCCGCACTCAAAATAAGAAACACTGGATGAGAGAGCACCCCACATGGCAGAACTGATTATTCCTGGCCCCGCTGGCCGGATCGAAGCGCGTTACACTGAGCCGCCGGTCGAAGGCGCGCCGCTCGCGCTCATTCTGCATGCCCATCCGCAAGCGGGCGGAACGATGCAAGACCCTGTCACGATTACGCTTTATAAGATGTTCGAGCGCGCCGGGTTTGGCGTGTTGCGGTACAATTCACGCGGGGTTGGCCGCTCGCAGGGCCAGTTTGATGGCGGCGTGGGCGAACTGTCGGATGCCGCGTTCATTCTCGATTATGTAGAGAACATGTCCGAAAGCCCGCAATATGTTTGGGCGGCGGGCTATTCGTTTGGCGCGTGGATTACGCTGCAGCTTCTGATGCGGCGTCCGGAGATTGACGGGTTTCTCGCTTTGTCACCGCCAGCCAATCATTATGATCTGTCATTCCTTGCGCCGTGTCCGGCTTCGGGGCTGATCCTGTGCGGCGACAATGATGCGGTGTGTGCGCCAGAAGACGTTGAGCGCGCACTGACCAAGGTGCGGGTGCAGACCGGCGAAGAGATCGAGCGGCAGGTTATTGCGGGCGCCAACCATTTCTACCAGAACAAGCTCGCCGATATGGAAGATGCTTGCGAGACGTATCTGCTTGGACGGCTTGACGCGGCCGAACAGAAATTGCGCGACGAAGCGGAAGCCGAGGCCGACGCTGAGGGGTAGTCCGTGCGAGCGACGGGCTTTGGCTCAGCTCGCATCCGGCTGGTTTTGCGGGGCCGCCTTATCGAACGCGTCGAGCGCCAGACTGGTGGCGTCGAGCGCAACGAGTTTCGGAAAGGCTGACAAGTCCACCTCGAACCGGCGCGCATTATAGACTTGCGGCACGAGGCATATCTCCGCGATTGAGGGCTGGCCACCAAACAGGAAGCCGCCATCGCTCTGGCCGGAGATCATTTCCTCGAAAGCGGCGAATCCGCGTTTGATCCAATCGCCATACCAGTGCGAGACGGCCTGCTTGTCCGCTCCAAAATCCTCGCGCAACACTTTAAGGACGGAGAGATTGTTGAGCGGGTGAATATCGCACGCAATGATATTGCCAAGCGCGCGGGCCATTTGCCGCTCGCCGAGATCTTGCGGCAGCAGCGGCGTGTCCGGATAGCGCTCCTCGAGCCATTCGAGCACGGCCATAGACTGAACCAGTTTGCCATCTTCGGTTTCAAGCACCGGCACGCGCTGGGCCGGGTTCATCGCTTTGAAGGCGGGGGTCATCTGTTCGCTCGCCACCGGCGCAAGGTTGACCGAGACCTGCTCATAGGCCAGCCCCTTCAGATTGAGCGCGATCCGCAAACGATAGGCCGCCGAGGACCGCCAGTAGCCGTGGAGTTTCAACATCTCATAATCCTCAATTGCCGATAAGAGCCCGCATCATAGAGGCCTTGCCTTCCAAACATAAACAGGTAAATATCGAAAAATGGTTTCAATTGAAACTATCTACGCACCCAGCTTCTCTTTGACGGGATAAGACTATGGCAGACACAGCGCCTTTCGACGCCGGACCCAATGGCGATTACACGATTGATCAGAACTGGAGCGCCTATACGGCCGAAGAACATGCCGTCTGGGATTTGCTCTATGAGCGCCAGATGGAGGTTTTGCCGGGCCGCGCGGCGGACGAATTTCTTGAAGGGCTGACGCTGCTCAATCTCGCCAAGGGGGGTATTCCGAATTTCGAAACCATGTCGGACGAGCTTGAAGCGCTGACAGGCTGGCGCGTTGTGGCGGTGCCGGGGCTGGTGCCGGATGCGGTGTTCTTCGAGCATTTGGCCAATCGCCGCTTTCCGGCCGGCCAGTTCATCCGCAAACGCTCAGAACTTGATTATCTGCAAGAGCCGGACGTGTTCCATGATGTGTTCGGCCATGTGCCTATGCTCGCCAATCCGGTGTTTGCCGATTATATGCAAGCCTATGGCAAGGGCGGGATGCGATCGCTGGAATGGGACGCGCTCAAGAATTTGGCCGCGCTTTACTGGTACACCGTCGAGTTCGGCTTAATCCAGACCGATAAGGGGATGCGGATATATGGCGCGGGAATTGTCTCGTCGAAATCGGAAAGCATTTTCGCGCTCGAGGACCGCTCGCCCAACCGGATCGGGTTCGATCTTGAACGGGTCATGGTGACCGATTACCGGATTGATGATTTCCAGCAGACCTATTTCGCGGTTGAGAGCTACAAACAACTGTTTGACGCGACGGTCGAGACCGATTTCGCGCCGCTCTATGATAAAATGCAAGGCGCTTATCGGTTCAAGCCTGAAGACGTGACCCCGACCGACCGGCTGATCGACAAAGGCACGCAAGACTACGCTGATGCTGGTGGTCGAAACGCCTAAGCGCGCTTACGGTCCAAGCTCACCGCGGCTGAGATCCTCGCTGATGCGGATCTGGCTCGGCGTGTCGCTTAATCTCTGGCGGTAGACCTGCACATTCTCAAGCACACGCTGGACATAATTGCGCGTCTCGGAAAACGGAATGAACTCGACCCAGTCCACCGGATCAATATCGCCCTTGCGCGGATCACCATAATCGACCACCCAGCGCGCCGGACGGCTGGCACCGGCATTGTAAGCGGCCGCCGTCATAATGTAGGACCCGTTGAACCGATCGAGCAGATCGTCGAGGTGGGCCGCGCCAAGGGTCATATTGTAGCCCGGATCATCGGTCAGCCATGAGCGCCGATAGGGCAAGCCTTCCCGTCGCGCCTGTTCTCGGGCCGTCGCAGGCAGCATCTGCATCAGACCGCGCGCATTGGCATGGGAGATCGCGCGCGGGTTCAGTTCGCTCTCCTGTCTTGACAGGGCAAGCACAAGCGCGTTTTCGACCTGCACCTCGCGTTGCAGAGGATAGCTCACAATCGGATAGGCCGCTTCTGGCGCGATAATGCCGCGTCCAAGCCCTGCCTTACCGCCACGCACACCGACATCGGGGCTTTGGAATCTGTTGGCAATTTCCGCGAGCAGCAATTGCTCGGTCGGGGTCTGTAGCTGGTCATCAATATGATAGGAGAAGCGCCGGAACAGGCTGCGCTCGCCGGTCTCGCCAAGCAGGCGCATCGCCTTGATCAGACCGCGTTCGACAAAGGCCTCGCGCTCGGCCTCGGTCGGCTGCGGCGTGCTGGGTAGGACGAGATCGGTTCTTTGCACGCGCTCGGCGGCAAGCTGGCCGTAATAAGTGTAATTGTGGATCGCGGCGGCGGCGAAGGCGGCTTCGGCTTGTTCGGTCTCGCCCATCGCTTCCAATGCGCGGCCATGCCAATAGTCAGCGCGCGCCAGACTGATCGGGGTGGTCACGCCTTCGCGCAGAGTGACAAAATGTTCGGCTGCGCGCTCGGGCTCGTTCAGATGCCGCAGCGCAATCCAGCCTGCGGTCCATTCCGCTTCAGCGAAATCTGCGCCTCTGGTCAAGCCATGTGGCGCGGAAAGCTGATAGGCGGTGCGGTATTGGCCCTTTTTGAAAGCGGCGCGCACGGCAATGTTGCGCTCGTCCCAGAGATTGTCGCGGCCGGACAGCGGCACATCCGCGCCATCAATATCGACCAGAAGGCTTGTCGCGCCAGCCTGATTGCGGGCCCGGCGACGCCGCCAGCGGGCGCGCTGATAAAGAAGCCCGGCGTTTTGCTTGAGCGAGGCGGGCACGGCGGCAACTTTGCGGTCCACCCCCGATCCACGCGCAGCAAGCGCAATCCGCGCATCGAGCAGGGCGCGCTGGCCGGAAGAGAGTTTCGAGCGCAAACGGTTGGCCGCCGAGCGCTGGCCGGTCCAGAGCAGGAAGTCCACACGGGCGAAATGATCCTCGCGCGTCAGATCGCCGCCAAAGTGCCGCAAAAGATCGCGCTCGGTTGCCCGGTTCATGGAATTGTTACGCCATGCATCGCGGATGATCTCCATCGCGGTGTCCTCAAGGCCCGCCTGGCGCAATGATTCGGCGTAGTTTGCCTTGCCATCACCAGAGATCGGCCCGCCAAGCGCGTCAAACCAGACCACGCGGTCGGGGTGCGACAGAGCGCTCAGCGCAATGGCATTTTCAGCGCTGCGGCGAATGGCATTGTAGCGTGGCCAGTCCGAAAGACGCGTCATGGCGAGGTTTAACGTATCAAAATCGACGTTCGGGCTGCCCGCTATGGCGAGATACCACAAGATAAGATCCTGCACCGCTTCATCGCGCGCTCCACTGTGGAGGCGTTTAAGCTGGCTCCAGTCACGCCGGTCAGACGCACGGATCGCCGCCCTGAGCGTCGCCGCGTCCTGGGTCGAGACAATGGACGACGCATAAGTGATCTCGGGCTTGAAGCTTGGAACAGACGGCGTGTCCGCATAGGCAGCCGCACTCAAAAGCACTGCGCCAAGTCCCAATAGTTTTGCTCTCAACATATGCCGTACCTTGGTTTTATCACTGGCTCGTGCCAAACAAGCCCATTCTGCCAAAAATGGCTTAACCGTAAATGACCGAACGAGATTTCACTCATGTTTCACGGCTCGATTCCTGCGCTTGTAACACCTTTCAATAATTATGCCGTTGATTGTGATGCTTATAAGGCATTGATCGAAAGACAAATTACATCGGGCTCATCTGCGCTTGTTCCTGTGGGCACAACCGGCGAATCGGCGACGCTCTCTCATGACGAGCACAGAGAGGTTGTTAGCCTCTGTGTCGAGACCGCGGGGGGCCGTGTGCCGGTGATTGCCGGATGCGGGTCAAACTCCACGGCTGAGGCGATTGGGCTGGTCGAACATGCCAAATCGGTCGGCGCGGACGCGGCGCTTGTCGTGTGTCCCTATTATAACCGGCCCGATCAGGACGGTCTCGAAGCCCATTTTACGGCGATCAATGACGCGGTGGAACTGCCCGTCATCCTCTATAATGTGCCAAGCCGCACCATGTCCGATCTGTTGCCAGAAACGGTGGGCCGGCTCGCAAAATTACCAAATATTATAGGGATCAAGGACGCAACCGGCGATCTTGCACGCGTCACCCAGCACAGATTGCTGGCCGGAGACAACTTCATCCAGCTCTCTGGCGATGATCCGAGCGCGCTTGGTCACAGGGCGATGGGCGGCAAAGGCGCCATTTCGGTCACGGCGAATGTCGCGCCGGAACTGAACGCGCAAATGCACAAAGCGGCGAGCGACGAAAACTATGCCCTCGCCCGCGAGATTGAGCTGAAACTGATCGGCCTGCACAAGGATCTGTTCATCACCGCCAGCCCCGGTCCGACCAAATACGCCATGTCAAAGCTCGGGCTTTGCTCGACGGAAGTGCGCAGTCCGATCACAATTCCGTCACCAGAGGCCTGCAAAATTATCGACGCAGCCCTCAAGCTTGCAGGATTGGGAGACTAGGACATGGCCCAAACAAAAGGACGCGGAGACGGGCTGGTCGCAGAAAACCGGCAGGCCAGACGCGACTATGCGGTGGAAGAAACCCTCGAAGCCGGGATCATGCTTTTGGGCTCGGAAGTCAAATCCCTGCGCGAGGGCCGCGCCAATATTGCCGAGAGTTATGCCAGCCTCGAAGAAGGCGAGCTGTGGCTGATCAATTGCGACATTCCGATCTACACAGCGGCAAATCGTTTCAATCATGCCCCCAAACGCAAACGGAAATTGCTCGTTAAAGCCCGTGAGCGCGCGAAACTGGCACAAGCGACCGATCGCAAGGGCCGCACCATTGTCCCGCTCAAGCTCTATTTTAACGAGCGCGGCATCGCCAAACTCCTCATCGGCATCGCCACCGGACGGCGCGCGCCAGACAAAAGAGCGGTCGAGAAAAAGCGCGATTGGGACCGCGAAAAGGCGCGTCTCTTACGCGACCGATAGCCTCATGTACGGGTCTGACACAGCGCCCTGACGGTGCCCAAAGCTTAACGCAATCTATTGCGGCATAAAGCAATTGCGCGCAAAATTTGATCGGAAATTAAGCATAACGCGCTAAGCCCTTTGCAAGTTTACAGCCCTGAACGATTTCGCAGTCGATCAGAGTTCATTATATGCTATATCCAATTGAAGCCTCAAAAAGAGTCCCTCGTGAAAAAATCTGTCATCATCGCACTCGTCATCCTGTTCGGATTGATTGCCTATTTTGCCGTGCGGATGGGGCTGCGCGGTGACGATGGCGATACCGGCCAGGTCATCGGCAAACAGACCGTGCTGGAATTGGAAGCGGGTCAGAACACGGATTTGCCGCGCGTGGTGGTCGAAACCGTGTCCGCCGAGCCGCATCCGGTCTTCCTGACGCTCAAAGGCCGTACCGAACCGAACCGTATGGTCACTGTGCGGGCTGCGACGACGGGCACTGTGGTCGGCGCGCCCGATCTTGAGGGTAAATTTGTCCGCAAGGGCGCCCTGCTGTGCCGGCTTGATGTCGAGGCCCGCCAAGCCCGTATTGATGAAGCCGAAGCGCGGCTGAATGCCGAACAGGTCGATTTCGACGCGGCGCAAACGCTGGTCGAGAAAGGCTGGGCCGCCCAGACGCGCGCCAATGCGGCCAAAGCGGCCAGAGATGCCGCCCAAGCCTCGGTCAATGCCGCCCGTGTTGAACTGGAACGCACCCGCCTGACAGCGCCTTTTGCAGGCGTCTTCGAAACGCGTCTGGCCGAAGCGGGTGACTTTCTGAGCCCGGGCAGCCCATGTGGTGTTGTCGCAGAGCTTGACCCTATCCGCGTGGTGGCTGAAGTGACCGAAGACTATGCAACCGCACTCACCACTGGTGCGCCGGTGCACGCAAATGTACTCAGCGCAGGCAGCGTCGAGGGCACAATCAGCTATGTCGCCCGCACCGCAGATGAGAACACCCGCACATTCAAAGTCGAAGCGGTGATCGACAATACCGATGGCCGGATCTCTGCCGGGCTGACATCAGATCTGCGGATCAAGCTGGGCGAGACCGAAGCGACCAAAATCTCTCCGGCCATGCTGACCCTGCATGATGATGGACGGCTCGGCATTCGGCACATTACGGGCGACGATATGGTCACCTTTACCGAGGTTTCGGTTATCGACGATGCAACTGACGGCATCTGGATCACCGGACTGCCTGCACGCGCGACAGTGATCTCGGTCGGCCAAGACTATATCAAGGACGGCATTCAGGTCGAGCTCGTCTCGGCGACGGATGGCGCGCCATGAATGCGCTGATTGACGGGGCCATCGACAAATCCCGCATGGTGATGATCATTCTGATCTTCGCCCTCGTCTCGGGCACGCTGACCTATATCAACATCCCCAAAGAAGCCGATCCCGAAATCCCCG
>CALLCD010000280.1 GCA_938049795.1 uncultured Hyphomonadaceae bacterium
GGGCAGGGCGGGGGTGCAAATGGTTGACGTGCGCCAGCGTGCGCGCGGGCCGTCTGATGTGGAGAAATTCGCCAAACTGCGCGCTGATCCGCCGCTTGATGAGCGCCTGCTCGGGGGTGGCGAGGACGGCGCGTTGATCCACAAGCGCGCGGTTTTGATCTCTCCGGCGGACTTGCTCCCGGACTTGTTCGCTGGCGCAGCCCTCGAGCTTGGAACGGACGCGAAGGTCGATGCGCGCGCGCGGCAGGTCAATGACGCAGAGTTTGATGCGATTGTGCTGGCGAGCGGCATGGCTGTTGCTGTGCTGGAAGAGACCGCATGGTTGCCATTGGCTGCGCGGCTCGGACAGGTCGAGTTTGCGACCGCGCCTGACGCCGAGACGATGGGCCAAGCTGCGGGACATTACGCGCTGGCCTCGGAAAAATTGCGGCTCTGGGGGGCAAGCTTCGAGGCGTTCTCCGGTGGCGAGATCAAAACGAGCGCGGCGGCGCGGGCGGCAAATGGCGAGGCGCTGAGGGGGCTTGGCTATGGCGACTGGCTTGATTTGCCGGAGATACAATCTCGCGCCGGTGTTCGCGCGACCACGCCGGACAAGCTGCCGATCTGCGGCGCTCTGCCGGATTTGGCTTCAGCGCTTGAGCAATTCGCGTCCGAGCGTCAGGGTGTGTGCGTTGAGGCGGATATGCCGCGTCTGGACGGGCTCTATGTGTTGGGGGGCTTGGGCAGTCGCGGCTTTGGCTATGCGCCGCTTCTGGCTGACAGTCTCGCTAGCCGGTTTTTCGGACATCCGCTGCCGACCGAACAGGATGTCGCCGAAGCGTTCTCTCCTGTCCGGTTCCTATTGCGCGGGCTGAAACGTGGTCAGCTTTGATCAGCTATTGATCGCGGCAAAATGGATCTGCATGCCCTGACTGAGCGAGCCTGAGAGGTTCATCTCGACCCCGCCTGCGCTGACCGAGAGGCCGCTGGTAAAGGCGGACATGCAGCAGACGGCGAGGATCATGGCGCAGAGCCCGACCCCAATCCAGCGATCCGCAGAGGGCTTGGATGTCGGGATATAGGTCCGCTTGGTGTGTCTGGCCATGCGAACGGGCGGTGTAAATGCATGGATCGTCATTGTCTTTCTCCCCTGAGAGTTTGGGTTGTTGGAGGGGTTGAACAGGGCATGACACCCCTGTCCGGCCCCCTTTGAAAGTTAGTGGCCTTCCAGATCGCGGAACTCTTTGCGTAGACGCCATTCATCACTGGTGACGCTCCGTTCGAGATTCTTCAGCCGGTCTTCAAGGTCCATGAAGGTGTATTTCAGATTGCCGAAGGTTGCTGTCGGCCGGTCCGAAACACCGCGCCAGAACGCGTCTTCCTCGGCGCTGAGCGATGGTCTGCCCATTGGCTCTTTCGGGACAATGACCCAGGCGATGAAATAGCCGAGGACCGCTGGGCCACCGAACAGGGCCAGCAAAATTGCGCCAATCCGCACAAGGGTCGGCTCCCAGCCAAAGCGTTCGGCCAGCCCCCCGCAAACCCCGCCAAGGATCTTGTCTTGGCGTGCGCGGTAGAACCGTTTGGGGTTGGGCGAGGCGGGGTAGTCGTCATAGTCGCGGGGCATTTCTAGTCTCTCCTATAATCTGTGTCTGTTGGGCGGGGGCGGGATTTTCCCGTTTCGCCATCAATCAGCGCTTCAAGGGTTTCGATGCGGCGTTCCATACGTTTGGCAGAGCGCCAGAGGTCTTCCATGATCCGTTCATCGTCCGGCTTGAGCGTCTTCTGGCCCCGCCACAGAGTGATGTAGTGAAAGAACATCCAGGGCAGGAAAACGAAGATGCTGAGTATGGCGATCAGCGGTATGAGCATTTCAGGGCCGTCCATTACTGGCCTCTCGCTTTCTTGCGATCATCAAGATGCTCGGCAATCAGGCCGGGGGTTGCGATCAGGCCAAGGATACAGAATGTTGCGACAATTGCGGTCAGCATGGATTAGCTCCCTGTCTTTGTGTTTTTCGGCTTGGCCGATTTTGTGCGGCGGGCTTTGAGCGCTTCAAGCTCGGCTTCGATGCTTTCATTGCGCTCAAGGGCAGCAAATTCGGCTTCAAGGCTTGGCTCGCGGCCTTTGATCGTGTCGGCATAGGCTTCCATCTCGTCGACTTTGCGCTCGACCGTGGCGTAGCGTGCAAGGGCATCATCGACGCGGCTGTCATAGGTCTGGCTGCGCACGCGGATGCGTTGCTCGGCAGCTTCACGGCGCATCATCAGGGCGCGGTGCTTGGCTTTGGCTTCGTCGAGCTTGGCTTGTAGCTTGCTGAGATCTTCAGAGCGCTTCTCGAACGCTTCTTCGGCGGCGTCGACGGCCAATGCGCGGGCTTCGATTTCTTTCTCGGCCTTTTGCTTGGCGATCAGGGCGCCGCGAGCGAGATCTTCACGGCCCTTGTCGATGGCAAGCTCGGCTTTGCCAGCCCAATCGTCGCGGATCGAGGAATAGTGCGCAATCTCGCGCTCCATTTCTTTCTTGTCGGCCATTGCGCGGGCAGCCCCTGTGCGGACTTCCACCAGCGTGTCTTCCATTTCCTGGATCATCAGGCGGGCAATCTTTTCGGGATTTTCCGCTGAATCGAGCATGGCGTTGATGTTTGAATTAATAATATCGCCGAAGCGTGAGAACAGTCCCATTTGGTTTTCCTTTTTTGGTTTCGGGAGGGGGTGAGTTGCGGGTTAGAAGAGCAGACCTGCGATCAGAATGCCGGCGATGAAAAAGCCCCAGCTTTCCGCTGGTCGCCGTTTGAGCCATTTGCCAAACCGCGAAACCGTCGCCTCGGCGCGGTCGTAGCGGTCTGTACGATCCTGATAGTCCATTCTTGTTTCTCCTGTGCTGCGGGCAATCTGTGCGTCGCCCTATGGCCTTGATATTTCAAGAAGTGTGCCAAACTGAAATTAATTTCTTAGGCCGTTGTATATGTTGAATAAATGCCTGATTTGGCAAATTTCGCGTAAACAAAATTGGCAAATTATACCAAATATATTGGTTGAATAAACATATGGAATGGCTAAATAGACTATATTATGGATGATCGTGCGCCACAATTGATCGGACAATCGCCCGCCTGGCTGGCGGCGCTTGAGCATGTCAGCCGCGTTGCGCCGCTCGACCGGCCGCTTCTGGTCATTGGGGAACGGGGCACGGGCAAGGAGCTTATTGGCGAGCGTCTGCATTTCCTGTCGCGGCGCTGGGAAGGCCCGTTTGTGCGCGTCAATTGCGCCGCATTGTCTGAGGAATTGCTCGATTCGGAGCTGTTTGGCCATGAGCGCGGCGCGTTTACCGGCGCGACCGAGCGGCGGGCAGGGCGGTTCGAGCTGGCCGATGGCGGGACTTTGTTTCTCGACGAGATCGCGACCGCTTCGACCCGCGTGCAGGAAAAATTGCTGCGGATTGTCGAATATGGTGAATATCAGCGCCTTGGCGGAGAAAAAGTCCTGCAAACCGATGTCCGCGTGCTGGCGGCGACCAATGTCGATTTGCCAACGCGCGTGCGGGCGGGAAAATTCCGCGCCGATCTGCTCGACCGGCTTGCTTTTGATGTGATCACGCTGCCGCCCCTGCGCGCGCGGGGAGAAGATGCGAGCCTCTTGGCTGATTTCTTTGCGCGGCGTCTGGCGCGTGAGATGGGGCAGGATTTCCCGGGCTTTGCGCCCTCTGCGATTGCGGCGATTGAAGCGGGCATGTGGCCGGGCAATGTCCGCGAAGTGCGCAATGTCGCCGAGCGTCTGGCGCATTTGTCCATGCACGAGGCGCCCGACCAGCCGGTCCAGTTTGATCCGGCCGCGCTCGACCCGTTCGCCTCGCCCTTCCGGCCAGCGGCGGGGTCCATGTCAGAGACGTCCGCGCCAGATCCATCGCCCCAGACACCCGCGCCCATGCCGCCCCCCGTCGCGGGCCAAGGCTTTACCGAACAGGTCGAGCTTTTTGAGAAGACGCTGCTCGACAAAGCCCTTGCGGACGCCTCGGGCCATCAGGGCAAAACGGCAGATGCACTTGGGCTGACATATTATCAGTTGCGCGGATTACTAAAAAAACATGGCTATGGTAAGCGGGCAGGGAAGTTGCATCAGGAGGCTGGTGTTGCTGGCAGTGTGACGCAAATGCCCGCTGATCCGGAGCCGGATTCGGGGGGTGAGGGCACGTAGACTTGTTCGCTTGGGGGCGTAAATGACAGAGCAGACGGACCGTTTTCTCGGCTTGCGTTTTGCGGCCAAACCTGTGGCCGAGGCCATCGCCCATATCGCACCGCTCGCTGCCACCGCAGAACCGTTCCGCTATGTCGTCACGCCAAATGTCGATCATATGGTCCGGCTTGAGGGCGATGACAGTCTGCGCCACCTCTACGAAGACGCCGACATTCTGCTCAATGACAGCCGCATTCTCGAAGTGCTCGCGCGGCGTGACGGGCTTGCGCTGCCGGCCTCTCCGGGG